>NZ_JBQFOV010000013.1:0-124599 GCF_056533885.1 Ruegeria sp. F12
CCAGTCTATCCTGAGCGTCTCAACCGTCTTTCCAGTCCGTCAGCACCGTCTCCAGCGCCCCAGCACCGCCTCAGAAGCGCCGGTGAAGGGGGTTCTAAGGTTTACCCCGGAAAGCCGCAAGCAGAAAATCTGGAAAAATCGGAAAAAACTCTGATTGAAAAATTTTCAACATATTTACAGTTACTTACCGAAGATTCCCTTCCCAAAACGAACACCCCAGGCCACCGTTTCGACGTGCATCCCAGGTTTTGCACAGGCTTACCCACAGACTCAGGCGGAATCGACCTGTCGGAATCGGTTGAGCGGGTTCGACAGCGGCAGACGCAGGGCCAGAAGGCCCAGAATCACGCTCAGATAGATCAGTGGCTCGATCTGGAACCCTTTCGCCAGCATCACGTAATGCAGCCCGCCCAAAATCGCAGCTGGATAGACCAGACGTTGTAGAACGCGCCAGCGTGGACCCAAACGGCGCACCGACAGATTATTTGAAGTCACAGCCAGGGGCAGCAGCAGAAGAAATCCGGCCATGCCCACCGTGATATAGGGACGTTTGAGGATGTCGGCCCAGATCTGGCTCGGCAGTTGCACATCCAAAACCAACCATACCAACAGATGCAGACTAACATAGACGAAGGTCAGCACCCCCAAAGCGCGACGGAACTTCGTCAGGTTCAGTCCCGAAAACCGCCGCAACGGGGACACCGCAAGCACGACAATCAACAGCTGTAACGCCAACTCGCCATAGCGATGTTCCAGCGCCTCAATCGGATCAATACCCAGCCCTCCGGTCAAACCCTGATAGAACAGCCACGGTGCCGGGATCAGGCCCAGCAGGTAGACAGCCCAAACAGGCACTCGGCGGAGTATCTGGTTCAAGGTCTGCATGCGCCTAATAGTATTCCGACAGATCCATGCCTTCGTAAAGACCGGCGACTTCGGCCTCGTAGCCGTTGAACATCAGTGTCGGAATACGTTTCGAGAACAGCCCGCCCCCGATGGTACGTTCCGACGCCTGAGACCAGCGCGGGTGATCCACATTCGGGTTCACATTACTATAGAAGCCATATTCGCGCGGATTGGCCATGTTCCAGCTTGTCGGAGGCTCAACGTCCGTCAGGGTAATCCGAACAATCGACTTGATCGACTTGAAGCCATATTTCCACGGCACGACGAGTCGAAGAGGTGCGCCGTTTTGGTTCGGAATTGGACGATCATAGATGCCTGTCGCCATGATCGTAAGCGGGTGCATCGCCTCATCCAACCGCAATCCTTCGCGATAGGGCCAATCGAGCACCGGGTATTGCACGCCGGGCATCTCATCAGGACGGTATGCGGTTTCGAAGGCAACAAACTTGGCTCCTTCCTGCACTCCGGCCATGTTCAGCAGATCGGCCAGCTCAAACCCGTTCCAGGGCACCACCATTGACCAGGCCTCGACGCAGCGAAAACGATAGATGCGTTCTTCGACCGTCATCTCAGACATGATGTCCTTGAAATCATATTCGCCGGGACGGTCGACCAATCCATCGATCTGCACGCTCCAGGGTTCCGTTACCAGCGTGTGGGCGTATTTCGCAGGATCATCCTTGCGCGTACCGAACTCATAATAGTTGTTGTAAGACGTGATCTCTTCCCAGGTGTTGGGCACCAGATCCTCGGCCGCCTCTTCGGCCGCACCTTTCTGCGCCATCCCTGCCAAGCCGACACCTGCAAGCCCGGCCATCACCTGCCGCCGGTTCATAAACGCCGCCCGCGGGGTAACGTCTGCACGTGTCAAATTATTGGTCCAGCGATGCGCCATCTGCGTCTCCGTGATCGTTCTGTATTAGAGTCCAATTAGTGCGCTCATAGCACAGGACCAAGGCAACATGCGTCACGATTGGGAGAAGAGGCTGTAATGTATTCGCCACTCGGGAAACTCATATTGAGAGATAGCGGTAAAGATTCGCGCGTTTTCGAGCGTTTTTGCCAACAAGACCTAGCGTCAAGGTTGATATTCCCGCTAGCCAATGCCCAATCCGGAAGCGTAAGTTTTCTCAGGGCGCGAAGGGACAGAGTAGGCTGCCGTATATGGCTGGCATCGCAGTTGGCGCCAAGGGAAACGACGAGAATACGATCGGAAAGGACGAGACATGAAAACGAAAATGCTTGCGGGCTTGTCGCTGGTGCTGTTCATCGCTGCCTGCGCTGAGAATGAAACATATCCCATCAGCGGCTGCGATTCGAATGAAACATTCCCCGTAACCTGCGAGGAAATCGGCGACGACACTGGCCTGGACGAAAGCAACGCTCAGGATCTGAACGCTCTTCCTTCGGGCACCTGATCACGCATGATCTAAAATCCGAACACGTCGATGTTCGCACAATAACCCGCCATTCATCGGCGGGTTATTCGTTTTCAGCCCACCAGTTTCTCCCAAAATATCCTTTCAATTCAATAATATGAATTTTAAATTTAACAGATTAAGCCTTTACAGGCCATTTCCCAGCCTTGCACTCTGATTGCCGGGTACGCTGAAAATTCGAATGATCAGCCCCCGGATCGAACGCTGGACAGGGAGAAGACGAATATGTGCGACATCTGTGTAATGAATGCGGTTAAGGACCGAATGCTTTCACGGCGCAGTTTCTTCAAGGCCGCCGCTGCGTCGGGTGTGGCCGTTGCCGCCGGAGGGGTCACCGCACCCGCCGCTATGGCCTCAGGGCATGGCAAGGTCGAGGATATGACCCACACGATCAGCCCGGATTTCCCGACCTATTTCGGAGAGCCGGGCTATTCCGCCGAACAAATCTACAACTTCGGCGAACACGGCTTCAATCTTCAGCGGATCACAGTGAACGAACATACCGGCACCCATGTCGATGCGCCACTGCATTTCTCGGCGGATGGGGCGTCGGTGGATGAAATTCCGGTCTCTGACCTGATCGCCCCACTATGTGTGGTCGATATTGCCGCCCGCGCGGCTGAGGACGCAGATACGCTGCTGACACCCGATGACCTAAAGGCATGGATGGCCAGTCACGGCGATATTCCGGACGGGGCCTGTGTGGCCCTGTATTCTGGCTGGGCCGCCAAGGTCGACAGCGACGCCTATCGCGGGTTTGACGGGCAGGCACAGCACTATCCCGGTTTCCACGTCGAGGCGGCACAGATGTTGATCGAGGAAACTGGTGCACGCTCAATCGCCTCGGACACGCTGTCACTGGACCACGGCCCCTCGGCAACCTTTGATACGCACTATGCGTGGTTATCCACCGGTCGTTTCGGGATCGAAAATATCGCCGGGCTGGACCGCATTCCGGCCTCTGGCGCAACGCTCGTCGTCGGCGCGCCGACACATGCGGGCGGAACCGGCGGACCCGCGCGCATTTTTGCGATGGTTTGACAAGTTCTATCAAACGATAGCCAGTGGAAAGAGCTCTACGAAACAGAAAAACCCGCCGTGAAGGCGGGTTCTTCCTTTTGCCTCAGTGCACGACCGCGTCATTTGGCCTTGGGCGGTCCGAGGTGCCCAGACGGTCGCCGATGATCAGGCCATCCGAACCTGCCGAGACTGGGACGGTTTCACCATCCTTGATTTCACCGGCCAGCAACGCCTCGGCCAGCGGGTTCTGAAGCGCGCGTTGGATCACGCGTTTCAGCGGACGCGCGCCAAAGACCGGGTCATAGCCTTCATCGGCCAACCATTGCTTGGCACCATCATCCAGCGCCAGCTCGATCTTGCGGGCGGCCAGTCGTTTCTGCAGACGTGCCATCTGGATATCGACGATGCCATCCATGTCGGCCCGCTTGAGCCGGTCAAAGATGATGGTCTCATCCAGACGGTTGAGGAATTCGGGCCGGAAATGGGCTCGGACCGCATCCATCACATCCCGCCGCGCCTGCGCACTGTCGGCTCCTTCGGGCAACTGGCTTAGCGCCTGCGACCCAAGGTTCGACGTCAGGATGATCAGCGTCTGTTTGAAATCCACGGTGCGGCCCTGACCATCGGTCAGCACACCATCATCGAGAACCTGCAACAGCACGTTGAACACATCCGGGTGCGCCTTTTCGACCTCGTCAAACAGCACGACCTGATAGGGCCTGCGCCGCACGGCCTCGGTCAGCACGCCACCTTCGTCATACCCTACATAGCCCGGAGGGGCACCGATCAGACGGGCGACCGCATGCTTCTCCATGAACTCGGACATGTCGATGCGCACCATCGCGTTGTCGTCGTCGAACAGAAAGTTCGCCACGGCCTTGGTCAGCTCGGTCTTACCCACACCGGTCGGGCCGAGGAACAGGAACGAACCCAAGGGGCGGTTCTCGTCATTCAGGCCAGCCCGCGCACGGCGCACGGCGTTGGCGACGGCGGTGACGGCGGCATCCTGACCGATCACGCGGGAATGCAGGTCGTCTTCCATCCGCAGCAGTTTCTCGCGCTCGCCTTCCAGCATCTTGGCTGTCGGGATACCGGTCCAACGCTCGACCACAGACGCGATTTGGGCTGGCCGCACAGTTTCCTCGGCCATCATCGCATTGCTTTCGGCGTTCTCTGCGTCGGTCAGCTTTTTCTCAAGCTCGGGGATGACGCCATAGGACAGCTCACCGGCCTTGGCCAGATTGCCTTCGCGCTTGGCGATCTCAAGATCGGCACGAGCCTTTTCAAGCAGTTCTTTCAGATCACGTGCGCCTGCGAGTTTATCGCGTTCTGCCTGCCATTGGGCAGTCATCTCGGCAGATTTCTCCTGCAGATCGGCCAGGTCCTTTTGCAAGGTTTCCAAACGGTCCTTGGAGGCCGCGTCATCTTCGCGCTTCAGGGCCTCTTCCTCGATTTGCATTTGCAGGATCTGACGGTCCAGTTGATCTAGTTCCTCGGGCTTCGAATCGACCTCCATCCGCAGACGCGACGCGGCTTCATCGACAAGGTCGATCGCTTTGTCGGGCAGGAACCGGTCGGTGATATAGCGATGCGACAGCGTCGCCGCCGACACCAACGCCGAGTCTGAGATGCGCACGCCGTGGTGAAGCTCGTACTTTTCCTTGATGCCGCGCAGGATGCTGATCGTATCCTCGACCGTCGGCTCGGTGACCATCACAGGCTGGAACCGGCGCGCAAGGGCCGCATCTTTTTCGACGTATTTACGGTACTCATCCAGCGTGGTCGCGCCGATACAATGCAACTCTCCCCGGGCAAGCGCTGGTTTGATCAGGTTCGCCGCATCCATCGCGCCGTCGGATTTACCAGCGCCGACCAGCGTGTGCATCTCATCAATGAACAAGATGATCTCACCCGCCGCTTCGGTCACTTCGGTCAGCACGGCCTTGAGGCGTTCTTCGAACTCACCACGGTACTTCGCACCGGCAATCAGCGCTCCCATGTCGAGCGCAAGCAGCTTCTTGTCCTTCAGCGATTCTGGCACGTCACCGTTAATGATGCGCAGGGCCATGCCCTCGGCGATCGCGGTTTTACCCACGCCGGGCTCACCGATCAGAACCGGGTTGTTCTTGGTTCGACGCGACAGAACCTGCATCGAGCGGCGGATTTCCTCATCCCGCCCAATGATCGGATCGATCTTGCCTTCGGCCGCAGCCTTGGTCAGATCGCGCGCATATTTCTTGAGTGCGTCATAGCCTTCTTCCGCCGACGCGGTATCGGCTGTGCGCCCCTTGCGGATATCGTTGATCGCCTCATTCAGTTTCTGCGCGGTCACGGCACCATCTTCCAAAGCCTCCTTAGCCTTGGATTTCACCATGCACAGCGCCATCAGAATGCGCTCGACCGGGACAAAACTGTCGCCTGTCTTGGTTGCAATCTTTTCGGCCTCGGCAAGAACCTTGGCGGTCTGGCCGTCCAGATAGACCTGACCTGTGTCGCCTTTGACCTTTGGAATGCGCGCCATCGAGGCGTCCAGCGCATTCACCACACGGCTGGGCGCACCACCGGCCCGCGTAATCAGGTTGCTGGCCAGCCCCTGATCGTCATCCATCAATGCTTTCAGCAAATGTTCGGGCGTCAGACGCTGATGCTCTTCCCGCATCGCAATGGTCTGCGCCGCTTGCACGAATCCCCGTGCCCGCTCGGTGAACTTGTTCAAGTCCATTTTATTCTCCTTTTCCAAGCGCCCTGTTTTGATGCGCCCGCCTGGCGGCACGCGTCGGTTTTGGGCCTCACATTCAATCTGGGAAATATCTGCCCCGGTTCAAGAGGCGGAGGCGTATATTCGACCCCTATCTGCGCGGCACGGAATAGACCGCATAGCCCCCCGTTTCCGCCACCTGCCGCGCGCCGTACATGTCGACCAGAGACTGAGCTGCACTGCCGCCTTCGGGGCAAGACACAAGGTCCGCCGCATCATCCAGAAAGTCGACGGTAAAGGCCGTTTCACCCGTGATCTGACAATCGTCATCGGTCGAACGATACCCTCGCACCAGACGCAGGTTTTCGTTGGTGGGCGTTCTGACCACTGTATCGGCAGCCTCGGTTTCCAGCGGCATGTCCTGACATCCTGCCAGCACCAGAGCAAACGCGGTGGGCGCAAGTTGTTTCATTTGCAAATCCGTTCCTTCAATGTGCGAATAGTATAGCACAGCCTGAATGCGCTGCCGTGATCTGAATCACCTACCCATCCCACATGGACACAGACCCCCAAACCCGCTAGGACGCAGACGTTTGCCAAAAAACGGAGCACCCCCATGTCCGACGACCGCCTGATCGTAGCCCTAGATGTCCCGAACGCCCTGCAAGGTCTGGCCATGGCCGAGCGGTTGGGAGACAGCGTTTCCTTCTATAAGATCGGGCTCGGCATGCTAACGGGCGGCGGGTTGGCGTTGGCCAATGAGCTGAAACAGGATCACGGCAAGCGCATCTTTTTGGACATGAAGCTGTTCGACATCGGCAACACGGTCGAAAACGCGGTGCGTGGGTTGGCGCAGTTCGATCTGGATTTCCTCACAGTTCATGGCGATCCCCACGTGGTGCGCGCCGCGAAAGAGGGCGCCTCGGGCAAGGATCTGAAAATCCTGGCTGTAACCATCCTGACGTCGCTGAATCGCGGCGATCTGGACGCCAGTTTGTTGAAGGCGGGCGATGTGCAGGAGCTGGTGGTGGAACGCGCAGCCAAGGCGCTTGAGGCCGGGGCAGATGGCGTCATCGCCAGCCCGCAAGAGGCTGCGCTGATCCGCGCCCTGCCTCAGGCCGAAGGTCGATTGATCGTCACCCCCGGCGTTCGTCCGGCAGGGGCTGCGCTTGGCGATCAGAAACGCGTTGCCACCCCAGCCAGTGCTATTGCAGATGGCGCAGACCACATCGTTGTGGGCCGCCCGATCTATCAGGCAGAGGACCCGAAAGCCGCCGCCCAAGCGGTTCTTGCCGAGTTAAATTCCTTGACACGGCAATAAACGCGGACGTCAGAAACCGAGAAAAACATCGGTTTCTGGCGGCCAAGCAGTTGACCTTACGTCACTTTTAATGAAAACCGCGCCAAATCGTCCCTGTGCCCGAAAACACACATGAAAACTGCCTGTTTTCCTTGTGTGAACTCGATCCTATCGAAACCTCTGTTTTTCAGCGAATCTGGTCTTGTGATACTCCCCGCGGACCGTCTCTTCCTGAGGTCCGTCACCTCCCCCCGCAACGCGCGGGGGGTCTTCTTTTCCACCAGATCGTACCTGAAATCCGGCCTTGGACTTTTGCGTGGAGGTGGAGTTGGTATAGTTGCGCTCATGAACCGATCGCTTTGAAGGCGGGAAGACATCCATGCCCGGTCTTTGCCGAGATTGCCTGACCACAGTCACCGATGACAGGCGCTGCCCCGCGTGTGGCAGCCCCCGGATCAAATCACATCCGGAACTGTTCGACCTGACAATTGCGCATATGGATTGCGACGCCTTCTATGCCTCGGTCGAAAAACGGGACAACCCAGAACTGGCCGATAAGCCGGTCATCATTGGTGGCGGCAAGCGCGGGGTTGTGTCCACGGCGTGCTATGTGGCCCGTATTCGCGGCGTGCGCTCGGCCATGCCCATGTTCAAGGCGCTGCAACTCTGCCCCGATGCGGTGGTGATCAAACCACGCATGTCCGTCTACGCCGAGGTTTCGCGCGAGATCCGCAAGATGATGGATGAACTAACCCCGGTTGTTGAACCCCTGTCGCTGGACGAGGCCTTCATGGACCTCTCTGGCACCGAACGCCTGCACGGAGCGCCACCGGCGGTGATGCTGGCGCGTTTGGTCAAGCGCATGAAAGACGAGCTGGGCGTGACCGGGTCAATCGGGCTTTCGCACAACAAGTTTCTGGCCAAGGTAGCCTCGGATCTGGACAAGCCACGCGGGTTTTCAGTGATTGGCCGGGCTGAGACGGCAGAGTTTCTGCATGACAAACCAGTGCGCCTGATCTGGGGTATCGGCCCCGCCGCGCAGGAATCGCTGGACCGTGCCGGTATTCGCAGTTTCTCGGACCTGTTGCGCTGGGATCAGGAGGCGTTGACGGCCAGATTTGGCGCGATGGGCTATCGGCTGTGGCATCTGGCCCGCGGTCAGGACAAACGCCGCGTTTCGGCCCATGAACCGATGAAATCCATCAGCAATGAGACGACCTTTTTCGAAGACACCGCCAGCCTCGACATTCTGGACGGACATCTTTGGCGCATGTCGGAAAAGGTCGCCGACAGGGCCAAGGCCAAAGGGCTAGCCGGGCGGGTCGTGACCCTTAAACTGAAACGAGCCAACCACAAGATCATCACGCGACGGGTATCCCTGCGGGACCCAACCCAGATTGCTGATCGTATATATCGCACGGCGCGCGCGCTGTTCGATCAGGTTGGGGAACAGGGGCCATACCGGTTGCTGGGCTGTGGTCTGTCGGATTTGTGCCCGGAACATCAGGCCGATATCTCGGGCGATCTGCTGGATCCTGGTGCCGCCCAAAGATCACAGGCCGAGCGTGCCACGGACGAAATTCGCCGCCGCTTCGGGACCGACGCTATCGTGAAAGGACGGGCGCTGCGCTGATCCTATTCGGCCGCCAGACGCAGGGGCTCTTCGCCGATCTGGACGACATCGCGGATGACCTGCCGCAACAGTGTGCGGAACTCGGCGAAATTGCCGTTAGGTTCGATCCGGTCCTCATCCATATATAGCGCGCGGTCGATCTCGATCTGAACCGCATGTTGGTTGCGCGCGGGGCGTCCATAGGTTTGGGTCACATAGGCCCCCGCAAACGGAGCGTTGCGCACGACCGTCAGGCCGGCGGCGACAAAGGCCGCTTCGATCCGGTCAACCACCTCGGTTGAGGCTGACGCACCAAACCGGTCGCCGAGCACAACTTGCGGCCGTTTGGCTTTTGGGCCACTGGCCATGGCAACCGCCTCGTGCGGCATCGAGTGGCAATCAATCAAAACCGCCTGCCCGAACTTGGCATGCGATTCGGCCAAAAGTGATTTCAGGCGGGCGTGATAGGGACGCCAGCACGTGTCGATCCGCAGCCGCGCCTCGTCCATCGTCAGCTTGCCACGGTAAATCGCGCGCCCATTTGCCACTACGCGGGGAATCACGCCCAGGCCCGAGGCAACACGCGGATTGTGCCCTTGCCGCCGCGCACCTTGGATCAGCGCAGGATCCAGTTCCTCTGAACTGCGGTTGAGGTCCAGATACGCCCTTGGTTTCGTGGCCGATATCAGCGGTGCCCCGAAATCTGCAACAGGCGAGAACAGCTGATCGACAAATGCATCTTCCGAGGACCGAATCGCATTTCGGTTCAAAACCGTGCGTTTCAGCAAGCCTTCGGGATAGTTCCGCCCGCTATGCGGAGACGAAAACACCACACAAGACGTGCGCTTGGCGGGCATATCCAGTACATAGGCGGCGTTCTGCATGGTGACTCCTTGTTCGGACTGAACATAGACTGGAAAATAGTTCAACCAAACCCCTTGAACCCCTTTGCGACTCCTTTTATAGACCCCGCTACCGGCGCGGGGATCCGCGCCCCATTTCGTTATGGGGCAGGGCACGCAAAGGGAAAGTGGGCGGTTAGCTCAGCGGTAGAGCACTTCGTTGACATCGAAGGGGTCACAAGTTCGATCCTTGTACCGCCCACCATGATTTCACTGTTCCGGTTTTCCGGGACACCCGCTAACCCAGGCGCTGGCCACGTCCTTGATGAAGGCGCCGCAGATTGGAGACAGACCCATGAAGGTCAAGAACTCGCTCCGCTCGCTCAAGAACCGGCACCGCGATTGTCGGGTTGTGCGTCGCAAAGGCCGCGTCTACGTGATCAACAAGACGCAGCGCAAGTTCAAAGCTCGCCAGGGCTAAGAACGGCACGAACCGATTTGAAAAAACCGCGCCTTTGGGTGCGGTTTTTTTGTTGGCGCGTGAAAACTCGGAAATTGGTAATTTTGCTCAATTCCCGTCCGCGCGTGCTGAAACACCAAACGCCGCGACACCGCATCTCTGCGACCCCTTTGATACAGCTTTATTTTTCGCGGGTTCTCTCACAACCCGCGGGCCGCTCTATTGATGTATTGGGGTGTTTTTGTTTCAGATGCTCACATTCCCTCGACGCGATGTGAATTGGCAGCGCCCACTTAGTCTGCGCAGCATCTTGCAGTCGTTGAACGAGATAGGAAATTCGCCATGACAATCAAACGCCGCCAATTCGTGAAACTGGGGCTGGCTTCGGCTACCGCAGTCGCACTGGGAACGCCGTCTGCATTCGCCGGGGATAAGGAACGCACCGGCAGCCTCTCCGGTCGCAGCGGCTATAAGGTGAAGGGAACAGTTTCCGTATCCGGCGACACCGTCACCCTCAAGAGCGACTATGTGTTCGACCCCAACAAGAACCCGCCGGATATCAAGATCGGCTTCGGCAATGGTGAGAAATACGCAAAGGGTTCGAAGATCCACGACAAACTGACCGTGAAAAAGGGCGAAGCATCGTTCAAGATCCCGGCTGGAATCGACGTTTCGAAATACAACGAACTTTACATCTACTGCGAAAAGTTCACTGTGATTCTGGCAGTTGCACCGCTCAGCTAAGCCACGTACACGCTTTTTTTCGAGATCCGCCTGCACATGTGGGCGGATTTCTTTTTGCCCAAGTCACCGAGGGTAGACGTGTATAGTCAGGATTCCTTCTTTGATTTATCGACAAGGGGACAGGTGGGGCTTGCGTTGCTCAGCCTCATTCTGTTTGTCCTGATGGTGTATCTGACCCGGCGTGGTTTGTATCGATTTCCTTTTTGGGCAAGGATGTCCGGGGCTCTGATCCTCTTTTGGTTGTTCGTATGGGTTTCGCCGCAAATCTACTACATGTATTACCGCATGATCATTCCGGACTTGCCCCTTCAATGGGTCATCTGGCCACTACGAGACCCGGTTAAACCGCTGCAGATGCTGCTCTTCTCGTATCAGAGCAACCTCAGCGCGCATGGCCAGGGAATCCTCGGTTGGGCAATCATTCTGGCAGCTACCCTTCCGCGCTCGCGATCCATCTAAAGGGTTGTGGAAATAGAAACCGGCCCCCGCCCGAAACACTACACTCAATAATCAGAATCAGGCCGCACTTTGCCAGCGACCATTTGACCAACTAATTTTGTCGGAATTCCTTGCATCCCAGTCAGAATCGTTTAATTGACCAAATCAGTCGGGTTATCACCCGCCACGACATTTAAAGTTGGGACATATGATGCTGAAATCCTCTACCTGTATCGCCGTCGCGCTGACGGCCCTGATTGCCACCTCTGCTGCTGCCGAGGGAGAGCTGAACCTTTATTCTTCGCGCCACTACGACACGGACGAACGCCTCTATTCCGATTTCGAAGAGGCCACAGGCATCACCATCAACCGCATCGAAGGCAAGGCCGACGAATTGATTGCACGTATGGAAGCAGAAGGCGCGAACTCTCCCGCCGATATCCTGCTGACCGTTGACACTTCGCGTCTAGCGCGCGCCAAGAATGCAGGCATCCTGCAAGCCATCGACAGCGCGGTTCTGGAAGATCGCATCCCGGCGAACCTGCAAGACGAAGACAATCAGTGGTACGGTTTCTCGCAGCGCGCGCGGATCATTTTCTTTGATAAGGCCGACGTGGCAACCCCGCCCGCCAGCTATCTGGATCTGGCCAAACCCGAATACAAAGGTCTGATCTGCATCCGGTCGTCCAGCAACACCTATAACCAGACTCTGCTGGCCTCGATCATCACCAACCACGGTGCCGAGGCCGCCAAAACTTGGGCCGAAGGCGTTGTCGCCAACATGGCGCGTGACCCGCAGGGCGGAGACACTGACCAGCTGCGCGGGATCGTTTCGGGCGAGTGCGAAATTGCCGTTTCGAACTCGTACTACTTTGCTCGCGCGCTGCGTAAGGACGTGAAGGGCCTGAGCGCAGATATCGACATGATCGGCATTCAGTTCCCCGCACAAGACGCGGAAGGTGCTCATATGAATCTGTCGGGCGCAGGTGTTGCTGCCCATGCCCCAAACAAAGAGAACGCGGTGAAATTCCTGGAATACCTCGCCAGTGAACAGGCGCAGGTCTATTTCTCGAACGGCAATGATGAATTCCCCGCCGTCGAAGGCGTGGCGCTGGCTGACAACGTCGCTTCGCTGGGCGAGTTCAAAGCGGACGAAGTGAACCTGTCCGAGGTCGCCAAGAACATCCCGGAGGCACAGAAGATCTTCAACGAAGTCGGCTGGAAATAATCCTTCAATCCGGCGAGTGAGGGAAGAGCGCGGTTTTCCGCGCTCTTTTCTATTTACATAGCCGCATTTTAAACCGAATATCTCATAATCGGAAATGATTCTCATAATTGAAACATGCTGGATGACCTGTCAAACCGACTAGCCAACCGTCTGAACGAACTGCGCCGCACGCGGGGCTGGTCACTGGATCAGTTGGCAGATCACAGCGGTATCAGCCGCGCCACCCTGTCCCGGATGGAGAAAGGGGACGTCAGCCCGACGGCCGAAACGCTTGGTCGGTTATGCGCTGCTTACAGCTTGCCGATGTCCCGACTGTTGATGATGGTCGAAGACAGTTTTGCCCCGCGTGTACCTTTTGAAAGGCAACCGGAATGGCACGACCCCGAGACCGGATTTACCCGCCGTTCGGTCTCACCCCCCGCCAACGGGTTGAGCGGTGAGGTCCTTGAGGGCCACCTGCCACCCGCAACGGTGATCAGCTATGACGCACCGCCGAAACCAGGGCAGGAGCACCACCTGATCATGTTGGACGGCGCCTTGACCCTGACCGTCGATGACGTCGCACACGACCTGACGGGCGGGGACTGCCTGCGCTATCACTTGTCCGGCCCCACCCGGTTTGCAACGCCAAACACGCGCGGTGCACGATACCTACTGGTGCTGATATGATCGCCCGACTGACAGAACCGGAACTTGAAAGCGCGCTGGGCGACCTGACGGACATTCTGCACGCCTGTGTGCAGGACGGGGCCAGCGTCGGCTTTGTCTTACCCTTCCCCCCCGAACAGGCCCGAGCCTATTGGCACGACCACGCCTGGCCCGGCGTCGCGGTAAATACGCTGGACTTGTTCGTCGCGCGGCAGGACGGGCGCATCCTGGGAACGGTACAAATGGCCCCTGCTTTGATGCCAAACCAGCCTCATCGCGCAGACGTGGCCAAATTGCTTGTACATCCCGATGCCCGTCGGCGTGGGCTGGGTCGGGCGTTGATGATCGCGCTGGAGCAGCGTGCCGCGCAGATCGGGCGGACGATGCTGGTTCTGGATACGCGCAGCTCAGATCCCTCGCGCGTGTTGTATCAAAGCCTGGGCTTTCAGATCGCGGGCGAAATTCCGAACTATTGCCGCAACCCGTTCGAGGATCGGCTGGAGCCCACGACCTACATGTTCAAGGATCTGTCCTAAGCGTTGGTCTTGCGGACATTCGCCGCAAAGCAGTAGCCGATCCCGTGCACGGTCTTGATATAGGTCGGCGCAGCGGGATCGGGTTCGATCTTTTTGCGCAGACGCATGACGTGGACGTCGATGGTCCGGTCGCCGACAACGGTTTCACGTCCGCGCGCCTTGTCCAGCAACTGGTCGCGGGAAAACACCATATGCGGGTTCGAAACAAAAGCGTGCAGCACGTCGAACTCGGTCGTGGTCAGGTCCGCCGCAGCGCCGTCGTCGCCTGCGGTCAGCGTCCGTTCGTTCACGTTCAGCACCCAATCCCCGAACGTGATCAAGGGCGCATCCGCGCCATTGGCGGGTTTTTCGTCGGGCTTTGCCCGGCGCAGAACGGTGCGGATACGGGCCAGAACCTCGCGTGCCTCGAAGGGTTTGGTGATATAGTCGTCGGCCCCGAATTCCAGCCCGACCACGCGGTCGAAAATCTCATCCCGGCCCGAGAGGACAATGATGGGGATGTTGGAATTCACCCGCAACTCGCGCGTGATGTCAAAACCGTTGCGTCCGGGCAGGCCGATATCCAGCAGGATCAGATCGACGCTGGACTTGGTCAGAACCGCATCCATCGCATCGCCATCCGCAGCGCACGTGACCTGACATCCCTGCTTCTCAAGGTAGCGTTGCAGGAAAGACCTGATCTGCGGGTCGTCGTCGACCACAAGGATATGTTCTTGAACCATATTTCCAGTCCGGTGCGGGCGAGTTGAGCTTGCGCGCCAATGTTTTAGTCACAGCGTTCCGCCACATGCAAGCCAGCAAGGGCGGAACGCTGGCGTATGGCGATGGGAACTAGAACCTCAGGAAGGTAAGTCCATGACCTTCCGACAATTCCTCTGTCTCAGCAGGGATCACGGCCAGACCGTCTGCCTGCGCCAACAGCGCCACCCGGCCGCTGTAGGACGGCGCCATCAGCCGCAGGCGTGGCGTGCCGTCGGGCGTCCGGCCCTCAATGGTGACAGGGCGGTATTCCTGACGTCCGGCACGCCGGCGCAGCGGTTCGGCCAGAACGGCCTGCTGGGGTGTTTGCGAGGCATGGTGCAGTCCGGCACGGCGGGCCATCATTTGCGATCCGATGATCTGCCATGTCACATAAGCCGAAACCGGATTACCCGGCAGACCCACATAAAGCGCGTTCCCGCGCCGCCCGAACATGATCGGTTTCCCCGGCTTCATCGCCACTTTCATCACATCGACCTGACCGCCGATTTCCCCGAACACACGGGGCATGTGATCTTCGTCACCGACCGAGACGCCACCCGTGGTGATGATCAGATCGGCACTGTCGCAGGCCTCGCGCAGCACTTGTTCAAGCTTGGCAGGATTGTCCTCGACCGGGCCCTTGTCAGTCAATGCGATCCAAGGTTTGTCCAACAGCGCCCGCAGCATATAGCGGTTCGAATTGTAAATCTGCCCCGGTCCCAACGTCTCGCCGGGTTGTTTCAATTCGCTACCGGTGGAAAAGATTGCGACTTTCAGCTTGCGATAAACCGTAACCTCTCCGTATCCGGCCGAGGCCAGCGCGGCGACCTCGCGCGCGGTGATCTCACAGCCGCGGCGAAGGATAGGCGCGTCCGCTTTCAGGTCTTCACCCGCGCGGCGGATATGCTGGCCCGGCTTGGGTCGGCGGGAAAAGCGGATACCGTAGATCAGAGCGTCGCAATCTTCCTGCATCACCACGGCGTCGAAATCCGGCGGAACCGGCGCACCAGTGAATATCCGCAGGGCGCTGCCCGCAGGCGCGTCGTGCGCGCCGCTGTCTCCTGCCGCGATTCGCCCAGCAAGCGGCAGCTCGAACAACGGGCCGTTGCCCAGATCACATGTCCGCACTGCGTAGCCATCCATGGCCGAATTGTCGAAGGCGGGCATATCCACCTTGCTGGTACAATCTTGCGCCAGAACGCGCCCAATGGCGTCGATCAGCGGCAGGGTTTCGGTATCCGTCAGTGGATCGGCCACCGACAGACCACGCCGCAGCGCATCCTCAACAGTCAGGTACATATGGGCGTGGCGGTCGCAGGCGCATCCATCAGCCATTATGAGCCTCCATTTCAGCAAAGAGTTCTTCGAAACCTGCCCGCTCGGCCTCGCCCAGCTCGGACAGATGGGCCTTGGCCTCCTCAAGGTTCGCGTCGGGGTCGCCGACCACCAGCAGCATGACCATTCCGTGACGGCCATGCACGCGGCAGCGGATGCCGTAGACGCCTTCTTTGTCGAAGGTCAGGTCCAATTCGGGTTTTCCCCGGATCTCGAACGCGCGGGCACCCACAGGGATCATGCGAAGGATTGACGTGACCGTGTGACGCCCTGTCGATCCTTTGAACCGCACCGTCGCGCCCGCTTGGACATGCAGCAGCTTGGGTTCAAACCTAAACGCATGGGCCGGGGTATCGGCATTCGGGTCGATGATCTGGTGGACCACAGCGATTTCGGGGATATCCTCGGCCCAAGCAGGCGCAACAGCCAGTGCGCCTGCCAATATCGCTGCACCTAGTTTCAGCGATGATGTCATCTGTCCCTCCGGGCCTTTCAGGCCGCCTGTGAGGGTTCTCCCAGCAGGTCAGCCAGCGCGCTGATCATCACCGGCCATTGCGCGCGGCGGTCTTCGTCGCGCAGCTCGGCCAGCAGTTCGCGGCCAATGGATACGATCGCAGGGGTGCTGTCCTTGACATAGGTCACAATCCGCTGCTCGGGGTTGGCCAACAGGAAGGGCACGATGGCCGCCCCCGCCTGATCGGGCGCGGTTTCCGACAAGAGCCGCATGGCCGCCTGCCGCACGGGGGCCGAGATATCATCCAGCAGGCTGCGCGCCACGTCTGGGGTGCCATCCCATCGGGTCAGGATATGCATCGCGTCGATGCGGAAAGCAGTATCGCCGGTTTTCACCATCGCACGCAGTTTGCCGCGCAAGCTATCCTGCGGTGGCAGATCAGCCTGTTGCAGCAGCTTCAGCGCCTGCTGGGACAGGGCGGAATCTGTGTGCGACAACCCCTTGGTGATCAAATCGACCAGCTGGTCTTGATCCAATTCCGCACCATGGCGAGCGACGGCCACGCCCAGCGCGGCAAACGCCTGCTGCGCGATCTCGGTTTCCGGGTCTTGGGCGATCTGGGCCAGCATGACCTGCATCCCTTTGACCTCGCCCAGCAGGCAGATGGCGGACATGCGGGTTTCGCGCTGCAACGCAACCGCATCGTCGTCCAGCGCCACGCGGCGGCGTTTGGGGTGGCGGGTCGCCTTGGCCAGCAGCGCCTGTTCGCGGGGGGTGAGGGGTTGGACCTCATCCTCTTGCGCTTCCTGAGTCATCTCGGCGGCAATCGCGTCATGCCCCAGAATCGCTCCAAGGCTTGAGGTCGGGCCGTTCTCACCGCCTTCGGAGACGTCCAGACCGGCCTCTTCCAGCGCGGCGATGTCGGTTTGCGGGGTCTCTGCGGGTTCCTCGTCTGCGGCCACAGGCATCGGGGCCAGCGCAAAGGACAGCAGCAACTCGCGCCCTTGCTGCTGGTTCACATGTGGACGATCGGCATCCGTGACGATCATCGCCAGCGATGCCACCGCCTTGAGCCGCACCGCCCGGAACGGAGACCGGCACGCACGTTGCAGCCATTCCGCCGCCTCACGCAGAGGCGAGGTCGCCAGCGCATCGACGATAGCCCATTGCAGGCGCTCAGCCTTGAGGTCATCGGCATCGACCGAGAAAAGCGAATTGAGCCGGTCGGCCACCAATTCCGGGGCCAGCGCCGCCAGCAGGCCCAGCGCCTGCGCGGACACTTCGGGCTGTTGACCGGTGGCGAGGAAATCCAGCACCTGCCAGCGCAGATCGTCCTGGTCGGCAATCGGCGTTGTGCGATCCAGCCGCTCAATCAGCGCCAGTTGCACCTTGGCACCGGGGTCGCGCATCATGCGGTCCAGCAGCTCGGGTTCCGAAAACCCAGCTTGGTTCAGCGCGGCAATACGGATGTCCTCTACCGCGTCCGGCAGCGCCTGTTCGACCAGAGCAGCATCGGTTGGCATCAGCGCCTCATAAGCGATCAGACGCACGGCCCCGTCCTTGTCGTTGGTGGCTTTGCGTAGGATCGCTTCGGCTTCGGCCCCGCCGATGGTGGCCAGAGTGCGCAGGGCACGGTGGCGCAGGCGGCGGTTCGAGGATTGGGTGAACACGCCCAGCGTCGGCACGGAAGCCTCACCAATCCGGCCCAGCGCCTCGCAGGCCACATCGCCCAGTTCCTGCCCGTCTTCGTCCATCAGGGCCATGACGATTGGTTCGATCGCCGCCACATCGCCCATCCGGCCCAACGCTTTGATCGAGGCGATCTGGGTGTCCAGCCAATCGTCCCATTCGTCCTGGTGCAGCTCGTCCTCGTCCCATGTGATCTCCTCGCCGCGCCCGGCGACAAGGGTGCGTAGGTAAGGCGCGGCGTCTACGGATTTCAACTCGGCCAGAGCGGTGACGCAGGCCAGTTTGACCTCGCCACAGGGATCGTGGATCAGGTTTTCCAGCAGTTGCGGTGCTGCGTCCTGAACGCCCAGCGCGCCCAGTGCCTGGGCTGCGTCCTGGCGGACGTCTTCGTCATCGTCCAAAAGCGCCTCGACCAAGGCCGGGCTGTTGGCGGCGCCAATGGCACTCAGGGCCTGAATTGCGCGCAGGCGGATCACGTCATAGTCGGATTTTGCGTAGTCCGAGAACAGGCTGGTGGCCTCATCTCGCAGGGCGGTATCGGAATGCATGTTCATATCGGGTCTGCCATGTTTTGCGTTGGGAAAGGTTGGGTGAAAGGGGAAGGCAGGTGTCCCAACCGATACCTGCCTTCCAGGTGGTCCCTTCTGCAGTGGGACCAGACCCGAGGGGCGGCATGGCGACCGCCCCCCGGAAACACGTCAGGCGATATCGCGCGGTGCGAAGGACATCGTACGGAACGAGGTCTTGTAGGGGCTCGGCCCCAGTTTGCGCAGCTTGGCAACGCCCATCTTGTAGTTGTAGTTGCCGCTGATCCAGTCAACGATCCGGCCCTCAAGCGCGTTCGCGGGCTGCTGCATGTGCAGGAAGTCCATGTAGACCACGCTTTTCTTGATGGCGGGCGTGACCATGGCCACGGCGGTGATCGCCGCCTTGGTCAATTCGATATGCCCGTTCTCCATCAGTTTCGAGAACTGGAAGTCGTCGCCTTCCACTCCCAGCAGCGTGGTCTTGTTGCCCGGAACGCGTTCCGAGTAGACCATCACATAGTCGCCGCTTTCGATGCCGCGCTCGGCCGCATCGTCGGGGTGAATCTCAACCCAGTTTTCCGGCCAGCGCTGCACGATATACGGGCGGCGGCGGTCGTCGAAACCGGACTGCCAGCGTTCGTTGATCCGACCGGATGTGGCCCACAGCTCGCCTTCTTCCTTGTTGGGTTTCAGCCATTCCCAATAGTCCGAGAACAGGTTCCACGGCGATTTCTGGATGTTGCACTTGCCGGTCTGGCTGTTGAAATGCGTCAGCTTCTTGTTGAACACATCCGCACCAGCCGCACCGGTTTCGGGCAGTTCGCGGGTTGTGTCGTGCAGACGTTTGGTTTCAATCAGCGTGACGCCATCGGCATCCAGCATGACCGGGCATTGCACACCGTCGGTGCCGAATTCACGGACCTTCTGGTGCAGACCTTTGCCCTCTTTCTTGGCCAGACGGTAGACCGCGTGGAAGTCCTTGCGCGACCCGCGGGTAAAGCGCACGGCCTCTTCGGCAACCTCGTTCGAGTTTTGCCAGTCGAACCCGTCAAAGCCCATCCGCTGTGCCAGCTGCGCGATGATCCACCAGTCTGGCTTGGCCGCACCGGGGGCATCATAGAACTTCTGGTACAGACGCAGACGACGTTCGCCATTGGCGCGCAAAAAGTCCTCTTCACCCCAGGTCGCTGCGGGGAACACGATGTCGGCATAGCGGTTGCCGATCGGGTCCTGCAGATAGATGTCCTGGTTGATGACCACCATACCGCCGCTGTCGGCGCGGGCCTTCAGCGTGTCAATCATCTCTTGCTTGTCGAAGCTGGCGATCTGGTGCGGGTTGCGGACTGTCAGTTCCTCGAACTTGTCGGCCAACTGCTGGCTGCCGCACATGGACTGGATCCATGTGGTGCCGATCACATGGGCCATACGAGTATGACCTGCGATCAGATACCGGTCGGTATCCATGGCGCGGCGACGACGACCGGGCAGTTTCTCGGGCGATTTGTTGCGCGGGTATTTCCCACCCTTCACGCCACCCCGCTGGTGACCACCGGCCCGGCCAATGACCTGACCCGGACGACCGCCGCAGCCACAGATGATGCCCAGCGCGGAAATCGCCTGTGTGTTGCCGGTGTTGTTGGACCAGTAGAACCCTTTCTCGATCATGACCGAGGTTTTGGGCCGTGTGCCATCCGCCTTGGGTTTGGCCAGCCATTCGGCGGCAGTATAGATTTTCTGCACGTCGATTTCGGCCATGGCGGCAGCGGTCTCGGGCGCGAACTCTTCCTGCGACAGCAGCCACTCTTTCCAGTCTTCAAAGCCTTTGGTCTGGAACTTGCCCCAGGTCGTACGCCACTGCCATGGCGTGTTGCGGGTGCCCTGACCGAAGCCGGACGAGCTTTCCCACTTGTTGTTGACCCATTTCTTGATCCAGTCGCTGTCCTCCCAGCCATTTTCCACGATGACGCGGGCAATGGCGTTGACGACCAGTAGGTCGGTGCCGGGCAGAACGTCGATGTGCAGGCCGCCCATCTTGACCGCATGGGCCACACCGGCCGAGCTGCGCGGGATCAGATAGATCTCTTTCTGACCGTTCTGCATCCCCTTCATCATCCACTGGGTATAGAGGATGGTCTTGGTCTCATACGGGTCAGTACCGCAAACCAGAAGGGTTTCCGCATCGCGCCAGTCCTCGTAGGACGGGCCGAAGTTGTCAAACCCCGCATCCCGAAAACCGGGGGTCGAGGTCACGTCGGACGGCGTGTCGTGGAAGGTGAAGTTCGCGGTGTTGATATGGCGCAGCGCGTATTTCGAGATCGCATAGGTGTTCTCGATATACTGATAGCTGAAGGTTTTCACGCCATAGGCATTGGTGCCGTGCTTGGCGATGACGTGGTTGCCCACCTCGGCCGCCACATCCAGCGCCAGATCCCACGGAACCGGCATCAGCGTGCCATAGATCCGCATCAGCGGTGTCTTCAGGCGGTCACGAGTCGGTGTCTGCGGGTTATAGCATTTCTGCGCAATACACCCGCCCCGCAAGGAACTGTCGCCGTCGGTGTTGACGTATTGCGTGTCCTTGTCAGGGATGATCACCACGTGGTGCGGCTGACCTTTGTGCAGAACGATATTGTGCTGGTTCGGCGCGACCCATGCACCCAAGGGTGCAACAGGGAAATCCTCGCCAAAGGCGTTTTCGTCCGCTGTAGGCCCACCCGGCTTGGCCGTCACAGGCCAGCGGTAGACTTTGTAGCCACAGGCCACGATGCAGTAGTCGCAGGCGGTCGAGATGACCTCGGCGCCTTTGGGCGGCAGTGGGACGTTGGTTTCGGGTACGTAATACGGGGTTGCCATGTGAGTATCCCCTTCCCTTATGCAATCAGGTTGTCGTAGCGGCCGTAGATCAGGCCGAACATGCCGACGGCGTAGATGTCATCACCGTCCAGTTCCAAAAGGACCTGCGGCAGCGACTGATAGGCTTGCCCCGAAACGAGGATGCCGTGCCGTGTCACGTCATAGGTGGACAGGTGCAGCGGGCACGGGCCCAGCACCTTATGTTCGGGTTTGTAGCTGTCATACATCGACCCGCCCTGGTGGGTGCAGGTGAGGTTGAAGGCCACAACGTCCTTTTGCGGACCGATGCCGCCGCCGCTTTCCACGCCGGTCTTGACCAGAATCGAGTCCGAATAGTCGCCCTCGTCGGGGTAATAGAACTCGACCGGGACATCCTGTTCCAGCTCGGACAGTTTGCCGATCAACTTGCGCGGATAGGTGGATACCAATGCGGGCACCTGTTCTGCCTGACCGTGGCGAGTGGGCATGGCCACCATCACGGCAAAGGTTGTTGCGCCCGAGGCGAACAGGAACTGGCGGCGGTTCACGGTGCAGGCCTTCTTGGCCTCACCCGAACAGCTGCATCCGGTTGCGTTATGATCTTTCATGACGCTTACTCCTCTGCTGCCGCGGGAAGCGGCTGGTAATCCGGCAGATCGGGTTCTTCGACCAGAATCTCGTCACCGGACAGGGATTTCAGGAAGGCGACCAGATCCGCTTTCTCCTGATCGTTCAGGCCAAGCGGCTGGATCAGATCGGATTTGGTTGCTGCGAATTCATTCTCGCCGCCGCCCTGGTTGTAGAACTCGACTACGTCCTCAAGCGTCTCCAACATGCCGTTATGCATGTAGGGTTCGGTGTAGAGGGTGTAGCGCAGGCTCGGTGTGCGGAACTTGCCCAGATCGGCCTTTTCCTTGGTGCGGAAATAGAAGCCGGGGTCGTCCTTGGTGTGGCGATAGAAATCCTCGGTCGAGCCTTTGGAGTAAAGCTCATACCGGAAGGTCACTTGCGCCAGACCGTCATCTTCCCAGCCGCTATAAGGTGGAACGCCGGTGTTGTAGTATTTCTCATCCGACAGCAGCGCGCCGTTGTGGCATTCGGAACATTGCGCCTTGCCGGTGAACAGCTCCAGCCCGCGTTTCTGTTCGTCACTCAGCGCCGCATCATCCCCGCGCAGATAGTTGTCGAAGGGTGTGTCGGTCTGAACGATGGTGCGTTCAAACGCAGCGATTGCGCGCCATGCGTTGCTGATACGCGGCCACTGATCGCCGAAGACGTCATTAAAGCGTTCAACGTACTCGGGCACAAAAGCCAGACGGGCCTCCATCATGTCGGCCTCGCCGTTGCCGGCGACTGCACCGCCTGCAGCGGATTTGGCCTGGCTTTCAAGGCTCTTACTTGATCCCGCCCAGAACAGCTTGCCGTAGTAAGCCGAGTTCACGATGGTCTGGCTGTTGCGCCAGTGAGTCGTGCCGGGATAACCGAACGAGATCGGCGCTTCGACGTCCCAGCCCACATCCGGCAGGTGACAGGCCGAACATGGCGTTGTCTCGTTCCCGCCCAGCCGCGGATCGAAGAACAGCATCTTGCCCAGTTCGATCTTGGCCTCGGTCTGCGGGTTGTCCAGCGGGATGGGCGGCTCGCCAAGCGCCACCAGCGGCGCATCGGGGTCGGGGTCTGCGCCGCCGATACCGGCCTCAATCGCCATACTGTCCGCAGCAAACGCTTGCGAACCGATAGCGGCAAACAAAGCAGCGGTGGCGATTGTGCCTGAAAGGTAAGACTTAAGGTCTTTCATGGGTCCACTCCTCAGTTTGTCGTTTCGCGCCAGTTTTCGATCGGCGCATAATCCGTATCGATTTCCTCGGCGACGAATTCGGGCCCGGTCAGCGGTTCGCCGGAAAGTGCCTTCAGGAAGGCCACCAGCTGCGCTTGTCCGGTCTCGGAAAGATTCAACGGCTTGATGCGCGGATCCTTGTTTTCATCGTCACCGCCACCGGCGTTGTAGAAGGCCACCACATCTTCGAGCGTTTCCATCGTGCCGTTGTGCATATACGGCGCGGTATAGGTCAGCTCGCGCAGCGTGGGGGTCATGAAGGTGCCGAACGTGTCAGCGGTGTGTGTGCGGATATATGCTCCGGGGTCAGCACGCAGGTTCATGTAGTTCTCGACGCCGAGAAACTTCATCATGGTCACAAAGGTGATGTGCCGTGTCGGGTCCGCCCAGATGTCAGGGTTGTCGCCGAAGCCGATATTGTGCGGCAGATCGTCAGTGAATCGCTCGCCCGAGTGGCACGAGCTACAGCCGCTGGCGTTGAACAGCTCATACCCCGCTTTGGCCTCGTCCGACATCTCGCCGGTGTCGAAGGGCGCACCGCGCGAGATCAGCGTTTTCAGATATTCCGGGATCGCGTTACGCACGCCACCGTTCGAAGGCTCACCAAATCCGGCGGCTTCGAACATCTCGACATAGACCGGGTCCTGCTTGATGCGTTCCTGCATAAGACGCATGTCCATGTTCATGGAATAGGTCTCGGTGATGCTTTCGCGGGTCACGTCATTCAGGTTGGTGCCTATCCGCCCGTCATGGAACCATGCCTCGCGCTTGGCGCTGTTGATCAGCGTTGGCACGTTGCGGAAATGCAGGTTGCCCGTATAGGCATCCGACAGGGCCTGCCCGTCGGTAAAACCGTTTTCCGGCTGGTGGCAACTGGAACAGGACAGCGCAGCGTCGCCGGACAGGCGCGGATCAAAGAAAAGTCGTTTGCCAAGGGCCGCCTTGGCTGGATCGAACTCTATGGCTTCTACCGGGCCCGGCTGGTCCGCCAGGGCCTGGTGAACCGGGAACGCAGCACTCATCGTCAGCAGCGAAACTGTCGATAGCGCCGAGAACCATGTTCTGGCTTTGGTCATCATCTAAAAGCCCCTTTTTCGCTATTCCGATCACTCGGTTTGGCCGAGGACCGGTACGGCGAACCTTAGGGGGCAGTTGTGTCGTGCTGATTTGGACGCGATGAAAAGACGTGAAAAGATGTTAAGAAATGTAACAGGCGTCAGGGAACAAGAGATCGTATGATCCGTGCAAGACTCTGAACATCGAAGGGTTTCTGCACTCGTACCGTCGTATCGCCTTCAGCCGGGCTTTCTGCGTCATCAAAATAACTGCTGACCAGAATCGTCGGAACATCCGGTCGGACAGCCCGTGCAGACGCGATAAGATCGGTCCCCATCAGCCCCGGCATCATCAAATCCGACACAATTGCGTCATAGCTGTCCGGGGCCGCCCTAAAGGCATCCAGCGCGCGCATCGGCTCGGAATAGGCCTCGACCCGGTAGCCATAGCGCGTCAGCAACCGGCGCGTGACATAGAGGATGTTTTCGTCGTCATCGACCAGCAGGATGTGCTCATCCCCCGTGACGGCGCGCGCCTCTTCCTGTTGTTGCGCGCTTAGAACCGGCATCATCGGGTAGAACAGGCTGAACCGGGTTCCCTTGTCGGGTTCCGAATGCAATTCGACCCGACCGCGGCATTCCTCGACGCTGTTGCGAACGATGGCCATGCCCAGACCAGTGCCCTTGCCCACCGGTTTGGTCGAGAAGAAGGGTTCGAAAATTTTCTCCTGTACTTCAGGCGTCATTCCCGGCCCGTCATCGGTTACGTCCAACCGGATCACGCCAATCGCATCGTCCGGCAGGTCGTCCAGCGCAGAGTCTTCGGCTTGGCTGATGCGCAACACAACTGTGCCGGGGTGATCGCCGATCGCCTCGAACGCGTTGTGGCACAGGTTCAGCAATGTCTGGAAAAACAGTGTGCCGTCAAACTCGGCGAAGGCCTGATCAATGTCGATGTCAAAGCGTGTCTCGATACTAGGTGGGGCGGCGACCTTGATCAGGTCCAGCGCCTCTTGCGTGGCTTTGACCATATCGCCGCGCTGAGGGTTGCGGGGCCGTTGGCGGGCAAAGGTTAGCATCTTGCGAACCAGCGCCTGCGCCCGACGTGCCGCGATGCGGATGTGATCGACCGAGGTCTGAATGTCCTCGTTATCTTCGGCGTCCAGTTCGATCAGTTCGGCATTGCCGATCACGCTCATCAACACGTTGTTGAAATCATGCGCCACTGACCCGGCCAGAATGCCCACGGCCTCCATCTTCTGCACTTGTGCGAATTGCTCGCGCGTGCGGCGGGACTCGGTCATGTCCTCGCCGATACCGATATAGTGGGTGATGCTGCCATTCTGATCGACCAGCGGGAAAATCGCGGTCGAGACCCAGTAATGCGTCCCATCTTTGCGCAGGTTGCGAAACACACCATACCAGCTTTGACCGTTTCTCAGCCTGGCCTTCAGGTCGCCGTAAACCCCCTGCCCCGAATGTCCCGATTGCAGCATCTTGGGCGAATGGCCATAGACCTCGTGTGGACCATAGCCACTAAGGTCAAAGAACTTGCGGTTGGCATATTCGATCTTCAGATCAGTATCCGTGATGATGATCGAGGCCGGGCTTTGTTCGACCGCACGCGCCAGCTTGCGCTCGGCCAGCTCAACCTGTTCACGCAGCGCCAGTTCGGCCTTCAGGCGACGGTTGGCGCGCAGGATGTTGGTGATCAGAAACGTCGTGAGGATGGCAATGACCCCGACCAGAACGATCAGCCCAATCAACAGGACTGAGAAGTTGCGCACCAGACGTTCGCCATCCGAAAAGGCACGCACCATACCGGACAAGCTTCTGTCACGCTCCTGCACCCACAGGGTTTCAAGCGTTGCCAGCGCTGCCAAAGCATCACTGTCATCGACACGCACCAAAGCGTCGATTTGTTCCGCGCTGAGACCCGCAGCGATGCCCTCTTCGATCAATGAGATGTTGCCGGTATATTCCAGTGCCACGGCCTCGATCTGTTGCAGGGCCTCCTGCTCGGTCGGGGACGGGTTAGAAGCACGATAGGCGGCGATGGCGTTCAACAGACTTTCCGATTGCCGTCGCAGACGCGGCCCCAAGTCCGGGTCATGACGCAAAACGTAGTTCTTGAAGTTGTGAATCAGACCGCCATAGCCGAAATCCTCGCGGATATCTGAAATCCAATAGCCACGCGGCGTGGTCTCGGCCGAATATTCCTGCCACGCCACCCGCATTTCACCAATGCGCGCACCGGTCTCGCGCGACATGTAAAGAAACACGGACAGGATGATCACAAGCGCAAGGCCAATCGCAAAGGCCACCGCCAAGGGTCGCTTCAGAGACCCGCTCATCACGTCGGGACTGTCGCTCATGCCTGCACCCCTCCCAATTGGATCAACAAGAAAGGGTGTGTCACGTTTTGTACGCGCACGCTATGGCTGCGGGCGCGGCATATCTACGCTTTGGAATCGTCGTCCAACCCGTTCGTTTCCGCAATGAAGTCGGCCATCATGGGAACGTAGTCCTCACCCCGGCCGGCGGCCTCCATCGCGGCGAAGGCATTGCGCAGGGTCGCCTGAACCGGCGTGACCGCACCGATACTGTTGGCCAGGTTCGACAGATACCGCATGTCCTTATGCGCGTTGGTGATGGCAAAACGATGGGCGTTTTCGTCCCGCTCCAGCGTCCATTTCATAAAGGTCTCGTAGAACCCGTTCGACAAACGACCGGGGCGCAGAACGGAATCCACCTGTTCCGCGCTCAGACCCGACTTTCGGGCCACGGCCAGTGCCTCGGAATACAGGACCGCATAGCCCATGGCGACGAAGTTGTTGATCAGCTTCATTTTGTGGCCCAATCCGACCTCACCCATGTGGACAACCAGCCCGGCCCAGCAGTCGATTACCGGCTTGATGCGGGCAAAAGTCTCAGGCGACGCGCCAACCATCGCGTCCAGCGCCCCGGCTTCGGCCTCTTTCGGGGTGCGCCCCAGCGGAGCGTCGGCCAGGTCCATGCCTGCGCCGCGCAGTTCCTCGGCCAGTTGCAGGGTCGAGACCGGGTCCGAGGTGGAACAATCCACGACGATCAGCCCCTCTTTCCCTGCGGCGATGATCCCGTCGGGGGCCCGCACCAGCTGTTCCACTTGTGGACTGCCTGAGACACAGAGGTGGATGATGTCGCAGGCCTCGGCCATCTCACGAGCCGAATGAACTTCGGTCGCGCCGCGCTGCAACAGGTCTTCGACCGGTTGGCGATTACGATGCGCCATCACCACCAGCGGATAGCCGTTTTCCACGATGTTCTTGGCCATGCCATGGCCCATCAGGCCAACACCGATAAAACCGATTACGGGTTTGTTCATGGGATTTCCTTTGTTGCTGTCGCGGCTCAGGCGTCCGAGGACTGGGACCACAGATTGACCTCTCCGTTGGCGGAATAGAGGTCGATCTCGGCCAGTTCTTCGGACGTGAATTCAATGTTCTTCAGCGCGCCGACACAGTCAACGATCTGTTCCGTCCGCGACGCCCCGATCAAAGCAGTTGTGATCCCGCCTTCGCGCAGCACCCAGGCAATTGCCATCTGCGCCAGCGTCTGACCGCGCCGTTTGGCGATGGCATCAAGGTTGCGCAAATTCTGGATGGTGGCTTCGGTCAGCAGATCGGGGTTGAGGGACTTATCCTCGGTAGCGCGACTGCCTTCCGGCAGGCCATTCAGGTATTTTCCGGTCAGCATTCCTTGCGCCAGCGGCGTGAAGGCGATGGACCCGATCCCCAGCTCTTTCAGCGTGGCTTTCAACCCATCCGTTTCCACCCAACGGTTGATCATATTGTAGCTGGGCTGATGGATGATACAAGGCGTACCCAGATCCTTTAGAATAGCCGCAGCCTCGCGCGTGCGTTGCGAGTTATAGGACGAAATGCCGACATACAGTGCCTTGCCGGAGCGCACGATCTGATCCAACGCGCCCATCGTTTCCTCGAGCGGTGTGTTCGGGTCGAACCGGTGGGAATAAAAGATATCGACATAGTCGAGCCCCATCCGTTTCAAGCTTTGGTCACAAGAGGCGATCAGGTATTTTCGGCTGCCCCATTCGCCGTAGGGGCCGGGCCACATCCCATACCCGGCCTTGGATGAGATGACCAATTCATCACGGTATGCGGCGAAATCGGTTTTCAAAATCTCGCCAAACGCCTCTTCGGCGCTGCCTGGCGGCGGGCCATAATTGTTTGCCAGATCGAAATGCGTGATCCCCAGATCAAAGGCCGTGCGGCACAGCTCCTGCTTCAACTGACGGGGGCGATCATGCCCGAAATTATGCCACAACCCCAGCGAGATAGCAGGCAGTTTCAGCCCGCTGCTTCCGCAAGAGTTATAGATCATTTCATCATAGCGGGTGGCGCTGGGGACATATGGCATTGGGGAAAATCCTGAAGATATAGCAGATCGGAGTTGGCGCTATCATATGGGTCCGGAC
This sequence comes from Ruegeria sp. F12, assembly GCF_056533885.1. Taxonomy (NCBI): domain Bacteria; kingdom Pseudomonadati; phylum Pseudomonadota; class Alphaproteobacteria; order Rhodobacterales; family Roseobacteraceae; genus Ruegeria; species Ruegeria sp. F12. Next base: position 28,819 of record NZ_JBQFOV010000013.1, read on the forward strand.
CCTTGCCCTCAAATGCCTTTAACCCCATTTAATACAGTGTAATGAACATCAAGGACCACAGGTTTGCCGCGCCCTGACCGAGTTTTCAAAAGCGCCTGCAACGCCATGCTGGACAGGCTGATGGCCGGGGCAGAGGTCACCAATATCTCGCAATTGGCGCGTCATTTGGGGGTCAGCCGCACTACAGTGCGGGCCGTTCTGTCCTATCTGGAAAAAAGGGGTTTGCTTGCCCGACAAGGACGGGGCTATGACGTGCAGCGCCTGCCAGAACAGGCCGATTACTTTTCAGCCGCCCAAACGATGGACACACGCGACGCGCTTGAAGCCGCGTTCATGCAGATGATCCGCAATCAAGATCTGGGCCCCGGAACGCGGCTGAACGAAGGGCAACTGGCGCGGCAGTTGGATGTCTCGGTTCAAACTATCCGCGAGTTTCTGATCGGCCTCAGCCGGTTTGGATTTGTGCGCAAGGATCACCACAGGCGCTGGGTGCTGGAGGGCGTCACCCGCCAATATGCGTTGGAGCTGCACGAGGTTCGCGTCATGTTCGAAAGCCGCGCGGTGGAAAACCTGTGCTGCCTGCCGGAGCAGCATCCGTTCTGGGGTGGTCTGGCACGGTTGCGGCAAGAGCATCAGGCTGTGACCCCCAGCGCCGATCTTTCCACGTTGGATTTCCCGGCATTGGACACCAAGTTTCACCGCTTCCTGAATGATCACGCGGGAAACCGGTTGATCGTCGGCTTTCAGGATGCGATTGCGATGATCTTCAACCACCACTACCTGTGGCCGCTAGAAAACCAGCTCGACCATCACCTGACAGCCACCGCCGATCACCTTGCCATCATCGACAGCATCGAAAGACGGGACAAGCGCAAGGCCCGTGCCGCGATGGCCGCGCATCTGGACACCACCCGCCGCCGCTTTGCCCAGGCGACCGCTAAACCGCCTGATGAACCTCGATGATGTTGCCCTCTGGGTCTTGAAAGAACACCTGGTGCCATTCCTTGGCAAAGGCTGTCCCGTAGTCGGAATAGGGGATGCCGTTGTCGTCCAACAATTTCTTGAAAGCCGCAATATCGTCGGTTCTGAAGGCAATATGCCCGCGTTCAACCGGATTGATGGACTCACTGTGTTTGAATGCCACACCAAGATCTTTCTCGGCCAGATGCATCTGCATATGGCCATCTGTGGCAAAACGGATCTTGCCGCTATAGCCGCTGTCTTCGGTCTCGTCAGGTCGGGGGAAGTTCTCGATCGGGATGTCGTCCAGCCCAAGGACGTGCGTGTAGAAATGATGCAGGCGCTCCACGTCCTGCGAGACATAGTTGATGTGGTGGAATTCCAGTTTCATGATCCGTGCGTATCCTGACGTTGATCCGATGGGCTGCAATCATTCGGTTTGCCCCGAAGATTACGCATTCCGCATCGCCGCGAAACCGCAAATTCAAGGATATGTCTTTGCTATTGCGACAAGACCGCCACTTTCCAGTATACTGACTCCCAAGCGCCAGACAGGTGCAGCAGACGGAGGGGGGAATGGAACAGCGGCTCTCGGCTATTCTGGCGGCTGACATGGTCGGGTATTCCCGGCTGATGGAACTGGACGAACTGGGCGTTCTGTCCCGGCAAAAGAAATACCGACGCGAACTGATCGACCCTGAGATCGAGCGCAGCCGCGGCAGCATTGTGAAAACCACTGGCGATGGCATGTTGGCCACCTTCGATTCTGTTCAGGACGCAGTGCGCTGCGCCGTGAACATCCAAAAAGCGATGAACCTGAATGAAACAGACCTGGAAGATGATCAGAGGATCCGCTTCCGCGTCGGCATCAATCTGGGTGATGTCATTTTTGATGAGGGCGACATCTTTGGCGACGGTGTCAACGTCGCGGCAAGGCTGGAGGGGCTGGCAGAGCCCGGTGGGGTTTGCGTCTCAGACATTGTGCATCAGGCCGTGCAAGATCGTGTCGATGCGCCGTTCCGGGACATGGGCGGGCAGCGGGTCAAGAATATCAGCCGACCGATCCGGGTTTGGCACTGGTCGCCGCAGGCCGCCCCCCGGCGCGTGGCACCCGATATCTCGCTGCAACAGCGGGTAAGGTTCTGCAAATCGGCGGATGGGGTCAATCTGGCCTGGGCCTCGACCGGACATGGGACGCCCGTGCTCAAGGCGCCGAACTGGCTAAACCATATCGAGTATGAATGGACCAGCCCCGTCTGGGGCGATTTCCTGTCCGAGATGTCCAAGCTTTGCCATCTGGTGCGGTTCGATCAGCGTGGCAACGGACTGTCGGATTGGGACGCGGATGATATCTCGGAGGATCGGATGATCGACGACATGATCGCCGTCGCCGATGCAGCGGGGCTGGATCAATTCGGCCTGTTCGGGATCAGTCAGGGCTCGGCCTTTTCGATCCGGTTTGCGGCCAAATACCCCGATCGCGTCAAGTTTCTGATCCTTCTGGGCGGCTATGTCCGGGGTCGCATGATGCGGGACGATGCCGAAGCCGAACAATTCTATCAGGCCTCCCGCGCGATGGTATCCGCCGGGTGGGGCTCACCCAATCCGGTCTATCGCCATTTCTTCACCTCATCTTACATGCCAGACGCCACCCCGGAAGAAGGCGCAAGCTTTGATGAGATGCAGCGTATCTCGGCCAGCCCCGAAACGGCGCTGCGGATCATGGAGATGAACGCTTATGTGGATGCCCGCGCGGATGCACAACGGCTAAACGTGCCGACATTGGTGTTGCATGTCAGAGATGACATGGCTGCCCCGATCAGCGAAGGCCGCGAAACCGCGCGCGAAGTTCCAACCGCCGAATTCGTCGAACTTCCGGGCGCCAATCACTGCATGATCCGAGGGCACGCGGGCTTTGACGAGTTTTTTCAGGAGATTGGCCCTTTCCTGCGGCAGCATGGCGGCTAACCTGCCCCGCAAAACAGAGATGAAAGAGCGACTATGCGGAAATACACGACGCTGGATGAAATCGGCCCCTTGGAGGTCTGGCCTTTCGACAACCCCAGCAGCGACTACAAGATATTGGAAGGTCAGCCCAAAGCCTCTGGCCGGATGGACGACGGCGGCCCCGGACATGTAACACGCGCCGGAATCTGGCGCTGCACCAAAGGAGTGTTTGAATGCACCGAACAGGGGGATGAGCTGATGACTATCCTGTCCGGCCGTTGCCAAATAATCGACCACAGTACAGGGCACACCACCGATCTGGATGTAGGAGATAGCTATTTCGTCCGGGACGGCAGCCGCGTGACGTGGAACATCATCGAGGATGTCACCAAGGTCTTCTTCGGGCATAAACCGGGCGGGTTCGACTGACGGAAGCGGGAATGCCGATGGCGAAAATGCCTCCGGCGATTTCCTGTAGGTCTGCGCAAAACGCTGCATTGCCCACGTTGGTTTGACTAAAGAAAATCTTGGAACTTTGCGTAAACCTTTACGCGGTATTTGCGCATAGCTTTGTACGATTTGCCCATAAGTTTGCATGCTGCAGAGAACTCATCGAACAAACAGGCTCTCAGGCTTATCTGCAGTGCCTAATTGCAGTTTACTGCCAATCACCAGCCGATGAACGCCACGTCTTAGCTTCCGCATCCCAAACACTGGCTGATGCGCAAGGCGTCGGGTTTATTCCGTCACAATTGCTTCCGTGGACATCCGCAAGGACAATGCGTTGACGCCCGAAGTCAACGACCGTCCAGCCTCGGTTAAGCAAGGAGTGAACCTCCTCTTCAATCAAGAAGTGCGACATGCATCCGCCAGTTCCGCAAAAAAGAGATGCGGCGCTCGAGCACGCGAAACCAGATTCGTTCAGAACCCAGTCGCGTTGTAGATCCCCGTCGAGATCCACTCTCTCGACCGCACCCCAATCTAAATCAAACTGACCGTCGTTGAACTCCGCGCAAGCCTGTGCCGCCAGATCAACCTTCGCCTGAAAACCGGGCGGAAGTTGTGAAACATCAGCAGCGACAGCTGGTGAGGTCCAAAATAGGCCCGAAACCAGCACAATCCCTGATACCAGCCCTTTCAACAGGCGCACTTTTTGGGAAGCAGTTTGGAGGGTGGCGTCAGTTACATTGATCATACCTATAGTCCCCGTACTCCAGCCAGTTTGCCGAACCTTCGCTAAAAATCAAAAACTCGGACCTGTCTTCCCCAAGCAGGGCAACGACAAATCCGGCCGGCGGCTCAGAGTTTCCGAAGTAACTGTAGGCCGTCATGGCTCTGATCGTCTCGCCGTCAACCGTTACTCGCGCGTCCCACTCTCCGTCCGGGTTGTCCAAAATTACGGGTTCGATCACGCGTTTTATCGCTCCGCCACCACAATAGACGATGCCTTCGGGTGCTTCGTAGGAGGCCTCCTGGCTAACATTCGAGTTGCACGCATAACGAAGGGATCGAATTGCCGCGCTGGAACCCTTCAAGTCAAAGATTCCATAGCTGACGTCTTGATCAATCATGGACAGATTAACCGATGCATTTGCTGCAAGCTGGTCCAGTACAAAATCATAATCCTGCTGACTGTTGAAACTGGCCTCGACGGGATAGTTGTCGACGATCTGCAAAGCAGCGTTTTCTGCGCCAACCTGAAATGCCCCAAATTCAGTGGTGCCGTTCTTCAAAAACCGAATGGAAAACCCCTGCTTCTCTACAATGTCCTGGCTGTCCTCGTATCCAGCCGGAGCAAAGCGGATACGGTCACACTGAAGTTCCAGTGTCATGTTTCCGGTTTGAATAAAAGCATTGGGACTAGGCCCGGAACTGAACGACCACTCCGCCGATGCAGTGGTCACCATTGCCATCATCAACGCTCCAATGGAAATCAGTTTGAAACTCATTTTCACTCTCCATGGTGTTGCGGTTCGGACTTTCACCCAGCAGGGTTCCCGGCTTGTTTCCCGGAAAACAAGGTCAGGAAACAGGTTCGCCGTATTCGTTTGCGCCTTCTTGGGAAGGTCGTGTCAGCCACCAGATCATCAGGATAGACAGAACCAATTGAAGAATTGAGACAACAACAATACCGGTCACGCCCAAGACGGCCGCAGGTCCTCGCAATGCATCGGGATTTTCGGTCCCTTGCTCCAATACCGAAAAGAACGCCACCCCACCCAGCAAAACAAAAAGCGTTGTAATGCTGAGCGCCATCGGCAACAGCAAGTACCAGCCAGGTCGCCCTGTATCGTGCAGCCTTCTCCAACCGACGGCGAGCATGGGTATAATGACGGCCAGTTGGAAAACTGAGGACAGAACCTGAGAGCCTTGGCCCGTTTCGGGGTTGGTTCCAAAAAGAACCGAATCCAACATGGCTAAAGCGGCACTCACGACAACCACAAACAAGAAGAACCACCAGTATTCTGAGCGTAAAGCCCGGCCGGAGAACTGGAAGTATTTCGAAAAACACGTTTTAACGGATTCACCAAATCCCATTTTTCACTCCCTTTTTGACTTTCATTGCGCCGAAAACGCTTCGCCGCTCAGAATTACTCACGCGCCCCTAAGGATGCGCCCACGAACCTTTTTTATTTGAAGACGAAGGCCTATCGTACGAGAGCGTAAAGAAGTTTACGCGCGGAAAAAATGTTGATTTATTAAAAAATAGATTCAAACATGCGAATTCGACACAACTTTCATTTTACCTCCGTTGTTGTCGTTGTTGCTCGCGTTGCCGGGCCCTTCCAGCCGCTAGAGTGAGTGCTGGCGGCTGGAAGACTTTCTAAAGTGATCGTGCTTAGGAGGACGCGATGCTCAATTTCAACAAGAGATCACTCTCTTCAAAGCTCGCTCTAGCTTTTGCCTGTGACGTCATTTGGCCATCATGCGTTGTTGGCCGTCTTGGCAATCAACAAAGTATCGATCCGCTGACCAAGCCAGCAAGCTGCGGGTTTTGGGCAAGGTAGTCACAGGATCAAGGCATGTTTTATTGGCTGTCCAGTCGCCAGAGATTCTAACAAGCGCATCCAATTTCAATAATTTCATGGGAACAAGAGGGAGAAGAAAATGTCCAACAAGATGGTGATGATTGCAGGCGCAACTTGTTTCGCATTGCTTGCAGCCTGCGACGAGACGAGTACATCAAACGCGTCCGCCGAACTCACGCCGGCTCAGCAGGCGTGTTTGCGAGACGTAGCCAGCACAACGAACAATTCGCAAGTCGTGGTGCTCTCATCCGCGTTTAGCGAGGCAGGAACACAGGTCACAGTCGGCGTTGGCGAGGATCGTGCTCCTTGGAATTGCATTGCTTACAGTGATGGCACGACAGCTGGTATCGAGTTCCTGGGCGAGGAAGGCGCATTGTGACCAGTTTGGTGCGCGGCGGAGCACGGCTGCGCAGTACTGGCTCGCTCTTTGGAAAGCTCGACTTGGCCTGCCGGATACGCCTTTCAGGCTATGGCGTAGGCATCCGTTACGGATCATCGGATGCACCAATTGACCGATTAGGAGTTTTGCAAGCAAAGCGAAACCTCTACGAGAAAGAGGCCTGCATGGATGCTAGGTTAGACCTTCTGGTGACTACTACTGGCCACGTGCCAATTGCATTATCGTACGGGCTGGTATTCGGTAGTTCGATCCCAGTTTTGCTGGGACTTCCGTTGGAAGGAACGGACCAGACGTATGTCTTCCGTGCGATTATGGGTCTTTACGTAGCAAACGCTTTGTTTTGGTCAGCGACCGTGGCGAAACCGGACTTACAGCGCACTGCGCTATGGGTTCTATTTTTGTCTATCTCGGGATTGGCCGCAGGATGCATACTTAGCATATTTTTTGACGGCGTCCCGAAAGGGATACTTCTCTTTTATCTTGCAGCCGCGACTACAATTGCAGCTCTGGCAGCGGTTTCCCCAAAAAACGTATGATGAAATAGGAAGTGGTAAAATGGTAAGGTTTGGCCTTGTTATCTCGATGATTGCAACACTAGCAGTTTCGACATTCGCTTTTGCACAATCTTCATCTGTCCAGATTGCGGTGGACGAAAACTTCTTAGAACTTGAGACTGCAGTTGCCGATGCGGGAGCTACTCCGATCGCATCGATAGATCATGCGCGCCTGGCCGAGGCCGAAGGTGTCGAAATGCCAGCGTCTCGTGTACTCGTGTTCTCTGATCCAGAGATAAACACGCCAATTCTGGAAGAGAACGTACGAGCAGGTCTGGATCTTCCTTTTCGCGTTCTTTCCTTCGATCAGGATGATCACCCGCAGATCGCATACACAGACTCTCAGTTTCTCAAAGTGCGTCATGGTCTGAACAATAGCCAAGCGTTGAATGCATTTGAGAACAAGTTGCTCGAAGTCCTGAACGACTTGGATGCAGCACCAGCACCGACCAAAGGATTACTTGCAAACTATGGCATCATCGAATTGCGATCTGAGCTCAGCGTGTCAGAGGCAGTAGAACGTCTCAGGACAGCTGTGATGGGACAGGACGATACAGTCTGGTTTGGGGAGATGGATTTTGCGGCCGAAGCGTCCCAACTGGGGGCGCAGCTACCGGATGCTGTTCTCTTGTTATTCGGCGGACCAGCACCCGGTGGTGTGGCAATGGCGGGTTTTCCGGCAATTGGATTGGATGCCTTTTGCCAAAAACTATTGGTTTACGCGAACGAAGAAGGCGGCTCCGTAGTCATTTTCAATGACATCGCTGCCTTGGCAGAATTGCACTACGGTTCCTCAGCCGAGCCTCATCACGGTTTGAACAAAAGGCTTACCGCAACATTTCAAACCGCAATTGAATGACCTTTGGTCAGAAGTCACAATTATCAGAGTTTTATTCTTCGCATTTCACTGCCCCTTTTTGGCTCAATCAGATCGGCATCCAAAATCCGGCAGCGGGCGAACAAAACTGGCACTAAAGAACGCAGCGGGTGGGACGGTTCGGCACCTGCGCAAAATGCAAGATTGGCCACCGCGCCTATCGGAGCGAGTTGGGGCAATCTTCCGGCTTGTTCAAGTGACGATCAACGAGAGCCAAAGGTCGAAATCCCGAGCGGATCATAGACGTTAGACTGCGTTGATTGCGAGTGATCGTGATAGTGGGCCTTACTGCGTGCGTGGCGTAGTGACGCCATCAACACTTTTTCCGGATTATTGATGAGACGGCTAGCACCGGCTTCGTCATGGTCTGTTTCTGCTGTGGGAGGGGCGGGCTGAAGACGGCCTTCAAGTACAGTTCCCCACACTTTGATATCGGCCAGCGTCAAAGGATCCACAGTTAGCGGATTTTCTTCAAGGATTGTGAAGTTGGCCAGTTTGCCGGGCTCGATGGAACCGATCTCATCCTCCAATTGCAGGGAATAGGCTGCACCGATGGTGATACCTTGCAGCGCGTCTTCGGCACTGATGCGCTGGTCCGGACCAACGACACGGCCACTCGTGGAAATCCGATTGACAGCAGCCCACATGTACTTCAGCGGCTCTGCAGGAGCCATCGGCATGTCCGAGTGCATCGAAAAGGGGATACCTGCCCGAACGGCGTCACCTAGTGGCACCATGCGCTCTGTGCGCTCGCTACCCACGCTGCCTGCGGAATACCGATCTGCGAGCGTCGGCGTATAAACGGAATTGCCACTGACAATCGCGCCAAGACGTTTAATACGTGCGATCTGATCTGGTTGAGCGTAGCCAAAGTGCACCACGACGGTGCGATGGTCATATCGCGGATTGCGCTGCATGGCGTCTTCAAGAGCATCAAGAAGGATGTCCAGACCGCCGTCTCCTAGATTGTGAACATGGACCTGAAAACCTGCGTCCCAATAAAGGTCGAACACCTGCTTGAAGAAATCAGGCGTCATAATCCATTGACCTTCATGCCCGTCCAGATAGCCGTCGCGCATGATCATTAATTCACTGAAGATCGCACCATCTAACAGGAGCTTGACTTGCTTAGGTAGGAACTGGGTTCGGCCTTCGCTCCACGCTAGCATAGCTTCGGTCTCGGCCAGTACTTTTTCGGGGCCCTCTGTGTTCAGAAACATACTCCCAAGCGTTCGACCGTCCGGAATAAAGTAAAAGTTGAACGGCGTTTCGTCTGGCCCGAACGCTTCTGCCACCAGAGCTTGGGCGTTCTGATCCACAGGGCCAGCAGGCTCTGCCAGGGTCGTGATCCCGCTGCGGTGATAATAGTTCTCTGTGAACTCCAGCGCCTCCATGACCCTGTCGATAGATGCATAGACCGGAGCAAACTTCTCAAAGAACACATGCTCCCAGAATGCAGCTTCAAGAAACAGGCCTTTCTCAAGATTGGCTTGAGACCGGGCCAGTTCGCTTGACCAGCCGGCAATGTATTCTTCGGTGATTTCAAGTTGTTCGAGGGCAACTGAGTTGAAGTACATCTCGTGGGTGGAGCGTTGCCATACAGCCAGCGGGATATCGGGGGCCAGTTCGTCCAAAATCACACGGCTCATGTCGCCGTGCCATGACGCGTGATACCCCCAGACCATCAGCGGTCGCCCGCTGCTTCGATCATATGTGTTGATGACCTCGGACAGACGTTGGCGAAACTCCTCCTCGCTATTGGCAAGAGGCGCAAATCCCGCTGGCGATTGCCAGTCCTCGATGGAAATGATGGCATCCGACATCATCGCAAGCGCGCCCAGAAGCGGGTGCAAATGCTGTTCAATAAACCCGGGCACCATGACCTTGTCTTCAAAACTGCGGTCAATTGCATAGCTACCTTCGGGTAGGCGACCCTCGATTTCCTCCAGGGTTCCAACGTCAGTAATTCGACCATTCCTGACCGCCACCGCCTCAACCACCGGGGCGTCCGGATTCATGGTGAGAACTTCTCCACCGACGTAGACAGTTGTGCCGGGAAACTCAGGGAAACGCTCGAAGGCGTCTTGCAATGAGGGGGACTGTGCAGCGCCGTGAAGCGGCATCAGCGCAAAAGCGAATACTGTGAGAGACTTAAAGAACTTCATTGATGCCTCCGAATGGGTTTACGGACATAAATAAATTGCTTCGATCAGAGCAGGCTGATCTGCGATGTGTCAACCTAAGCCCTCAGTCACTCAATACTGACTGAGCAACCCAAACTTGAAAGCCACTTTCGTTGACCGCTGTGGGCTCACAGCAGTCATTCGCCCAAATTCGCAGAATGCCTGCATTGGAAACAACGTTGGACTTTCACCAGGCAGCATAGAACGGCAGTTAATCTCGAATTCCCGAGAAAACGGACTATGCTTTGCCTCGTAAAACTAAGATGTTCAGTTCTTTGAAAACCAGATTTTGACAAGCCGACTGCGGCCGTACTTTAGTTGCAACTCATTTGGAGCGGTACTGCGATGCCAAACACTTCGTTACTTTCAAAGTCCAATTTTCCAGTTTTTGCGCTTATTGGAGGTTTGATTATGCAAAGCCTTGGAACTTCTCCTGTACATGCTGAAGACGACCCATACGCAACGCCGCGAGAAGATTTTTCCATCCGCGACCTGAGGAATGGTTACACAGCCAAGCAAGCCTACGACCTGAGCTCTGAATGGAATTTGCAGAAGTTCCTCGACATTACCGAAGCCGGGGCGTTTTCGTACATGAACCTCGCCGAGTTCCTGCCAAGTTCGGTTATTCGCCGCGACGGGGCCGTCGCGATGCTTGCGGCAAACCTTAACGATGCCATAGGTGCCACGAGTGTCCCAGGCGCTGATGAAAAGGCTGTCTCGCTTGACGAGATGATTAATGCCGACGATTCCACGGTGCAGGGCGTTATGGTTCTTCACAACGGTGAAATTGCTTACGAGGTTTACCCAGGAATGCGACGGACGGACAACCACGTCTGGATGTCCAATGCAAAGATCCTTTCGAGCTTGCTGATCGGTCAATTGGAAGATGAGGGTAAGATCGACGTTCAGAAAACGGTTGGCAATTATGTCGGTGGCACCGAGGGAACAGCTTGGGAGAACATAAAGATCATCGACGTCCTTAACATGCAGTCTGGGTTGGATCTGGAAGAGAACCCCCTCTCGCGCAAAGGCGATACGCCATATGGGCGTTTTGTCAGGGCTGAGGTTGGTGTTCCGAACGAAGCAGGCGTCCTTCAAACGCATAACGAAGCCCTTTTTGCTATACCCAAGCTGCGGGAACCGGCTGAGGCCTTCGAATACTCTTCTGCAAACACACAAATGCTTGGTCTTGTTATTGAATCCGTTACGAACCAGCGACTTGGTGAAGCGATCACGGAGCGGGTCTGGAGCAAAGCTGGAATGACTGGCGATGCCACCCTTGCGCTGTCACCTCAAGGAAACGGCATAATACACGGTCTGATCAGCAGCCGCTTGATCGACATGGCAAAGCTTGGTCTGCTCTACACGCCAAGCTGGGACAAGACAGCGTCAGACCGCATTGTATCTGAAAAGATGATCGACACGATCCAAACAGCGGGTGTCGCTGAAAACTACATGAAGGGAACGCTTGGCCCGCACCTTTCTGACGCATTCCGTGAACAACCAATGGCAAACGCATACCAATGGGATGCCGTTTTTGCCGATGGCGATTTCTACAAAAGTGGGATGAATGGCCAAGGAATTTATGTCTCGCCAGGAAAAGATGCCGTCATGGTTTGGTACGCAACCGGAGGTGCCAGTATCGACATGGAAGCCTACGCCAGAGCCATTGTGAATTCTCTGTAAGTCGGATCACGCACTGGTGTCTTTGGCTGTGACCCAATGTATTGTTGGTCGTTTGGTGACTAGAGCATCCATTCGACCGGCAGCCACCTGACCACGGCCGTCAGGGCACGCTGTAAACCGGTGGTTTGCGGGTCTGCGGTATGAACGGTGACTGTCCCATCCTGCTCTTCTTGCAGCCATATCATCTCGCCGCTGTCGTTGAGTTCGACGCGATAAGAAAACTCAGGCCGGTTCAATTGTTCTGCAAGTGCCTGAGTTATAGTTGGGCTTTCGATCATAAGGCCCATTTCTGTATTCAGCCGCGCAGACCTTGGATCGAGGTTGTAAGAGCCTATGAAGATCCGTTCTCCATCCGATCCGAAGACTTTTGCGTGTAAACCGGAGGCCGACCCGGCCAGCATCTCGGGCAGGCTGCGCTCGCGATGTTCACGCCGCAAGGCTCGAAGCTCTAGCAACTCTACACCGCTGTTCAGCAAGCCTTCTCTGTATCGCATATACGCTGCGTGAACCGGCATCACATCCGTGGCATCCAATGAGTTGGTCAGAATGCGGACCTTCACTCCGGACTTTGCCAACCCTTCCAGAACCTCCGCGCCTCTTTCCCCCGGAATGAAATACGCAGAGACCAAGTCCAATGAGATTTGAGAGGTTTTGGCGAACTCGATAAGTTGTTCGACAATCAGGTCTTCACTTTCGACTTCGCCCAAACCTTTTGACGGGTCGTCGACAAAAAGAGTGACTTCGCTCCACTCGAACTTCAGATCATGTGCTGCTATCCGGTCGGCCAGTTCGTTATCCTGAATTGCCCTTTGATAGCCTGCGCCAACCGCAGTCTGGCGCGCGGCGTCTGCCTTTGCTTTAAGGCTTTTTTCCGCCGGAGTTTCCAAAAAGAGCCCAGCGTCATACGCGGAGGCACTATTCCAATATGCGTCGAAGGATTGCGACACCTCATCCACAATCGGGCCGATAGCTATCGCGTCTACATCCAGGTAGTGCGTTCCCGCCCCGTAGTCGAAATAGATGTCACCAATGTTGCGTCCCCCAACTATCGTGGCGACCCCGTCCACAGACATTGACTTGTTGTGCATCCGCCGGTTCAGCCGCCCAAAGTCAAATGCATAGGACAGAAGTTTTGGGTTCCTCAAAGTGAACGGATTGAAAATGCGTACATTTGCATGTGGCAGAGCGTTCAGTTCGGCGAGCAAATCATCCAATCCGGAAATGCCGTTATCGTCGACCAACAATCTGACGCGCACACCACGCTCTGCTGCTACCCTAAGCTCCTCGAGAAGCATTAGGCCGGTAACGTCATCTTGCCAAATGTAATACTGAGCATCGATTGAGGATGTCGCTTCTCTCGCGAGGATCGCCCGTGCCGCAAAAGCTGCGCGTCCATTGCCCAAAGGCCTTACACCGTCGAGCCCGGGGTTACGCTCAAGTGCATTTTTTATTGTTGCACCTAATGGCCCGTCCCAATCGGCATCTTCCTTAAGCGTTGGCTCAGAAAAGTTTTCTTCAGGAAGCGGAAACGTCAATCGTAACCCCATTATGGTCACTGCGATCACCGCTACCAAAATCAAACATGTTCTGATCAGCCGCATTCGGGGATCCATAGGTGGCACTTCGGATTGTTCTTGCAGCTGAGATTGGCCTATCGACAGATAGTTTTTCAAGAGTTTAGGTTGGAGCAACAGGCTGAGCACCAAAGTTTGTCAGCTATGGAATTGACCGACCATGCACCTTAACGAGCACTATCAAACGTGACCGTAGTAGTCGCGAGAAACGACGGCCGAGTAGGCATAGTGTAGTAAGGTTCCCCAGTCGAAGATAGGTAGACCCACCTCGCGCTGTGCGGCACGGCTAAACGGTTGCATTCCTGTGCACTCATAGATGATGGCGCCAATGTTCGGATCACGTGCCACAAGTGCCTTTGTCGCTTCGACCATCTGTATTTCGCAGGCTTCGTAACGTGCGTACGGCTCTTGCGGGCGTTTTTCCGGATCCCAGAGTTTGTCGAACTCGGTCACCCCCAGCTCGTCCTGGGCGCCGCCAATGATTAGATTGGAATTCGGATCAATTCCGACAGCCTCAAGGTGGCGATCCGTCAGGAAGCGGCGTTGAGCACACAGGATTGCCACCTTCTTACTGCTGCCTATGAGGGTCTGGGCAAATGGCACCTGCAGCAGGCTGGACGTGAACACCGGCACGCTAACGGCGTTGGCCACCTCCTGCTGGAAATAGGCAAAGTACCCACATTCCGCGGCAATGGCGCGGCACCCGTATTTTTCCAACCGCTTTGCGGATGCAATGATCGGCGCGCGTACTGGTGTTTTGTCCAGATCCCAAACCAAGGCCTTGTTGCTGACGTCCGTGGCGATGTCGTATTGGATCGGAAAGGGAAACGCGCTTGGGTTTCGCACGTCACCGGGGAAGCCCGGATAGGCATCGTCCAGAAGTATGACGCCAAGGCCCATCCCATAGCCCACATGGTTCTGACGCGCGCGGATATCTTTGATGCCGGGTCACGGGGTGCATAAAGCACTTAGTTGGGCCTTTTCGTGTTAGGCATTTGGGCGGGCCAACATACAGTCGACCCACCTCAGTCTGATCAGCTGTTGCGTTCGAGGAAGTCGACCAGCAGGGCCGAGATCTTCTCGGGCTGGTCTTCCATCGAGAAGTGGCCGCAGTTCTCGAGCACATGAAGTTCCGAGCCGGGGATGGCGTTGTTCAGCTTATGGGCCCACGCAACCACCTGCCAGGCGTCATCCGCGCCCCAGATCAATTGGACCGGACGCTCACCGAGTTCGGCGTAGCGCGGTGCAACCTCATCGGTATGCTTGGGGTCGTAGTGCATAACCTGATGCTGAAAGAAACTGCCCTGTCCTACGGGACCACAGATGAAATCGAGGTAGGTTTCCATCGAGGTCTCGGCGAGACGTTTCTTGTTCTGCACTGTCGAATAGAGCCATTCCCGGAAATGCTCACGGTGTTCTGCATCCGGCGCCTTGATCAGCTTCTCAAGACCCGCTTGCATCTGTTCATGGGTACGCTTCGAGGGCCAGCTGTCATAGCTCACCACGTCGATCATGGTCAGCGTGCGGACACGCTCAGGGGATTGGATGGCGAACCGCTGGGCGATACCACCACCGATATCATGTGCGATGACATGCAGGTTATCCAGCCCCCAGATGTCGAGCAGCCCTTCAAGGATCGGAACCTGCCCAGTGACCGAGGTGTCGATGTTCGGGTCGCGTGGACGTTCCGACAAACCATACCCGAGAAGGTCGAATACATGCACCTTGTACCCGGCCTCGACCAGCGAAGGCAGAATGTTGCGCCAGATCCAGGACGAGGACGGAGTGCCGTGGATGAGGACCACGGGATCGCCTTCACCATGGACGCCGTGGGCGATGCGGTTTCCGTTTATCACACAGTGTCGGTCAACAAGTTGGGTCATGGTTTTTCTCCTGCTTTGGTGGGCTGGTCGGGCAGCTATTCCGGGATGATTTCAAGGAAAGGGAGCGCAGGAACGGTCATACGCTCCAGGCAAAAATGCCGTAGGCGCCGGCGGCGATGTAGAAGCCCTGCATCGTCGTCCAGCCCCACATCTGCTTGCGCACCGCAAGGGTGAAAAGCAGCAGCGCCGACAACAGGAAAAACACGAAGGAAAGCACCTCGTATCCAGTGTTGGACGCGATGAGCAGGGAATATGCGATAGACAGAAGAGCTCCGCCCCACTCAAGCGATTTGTTTGCATCGGTTGTCATACTTCAATCCGTTTTCTGACTTTCCCCGATTGTAGTTTCAGAGCAATCAATCTATCCAATGAATGATTGTCATGAATCAATAAAAAATTAGAATGGAGCTGTGTCATGGCTGAACGATTGGAAATAGATGGCCTGCGGGCGCTTCTGGCAATCTCGTCTCATGGGGGCGTTACCCGCGCGGCCGAACATCTTGCGCTGTCGCAACCGGCGGTTAGCCACAAGATCAGGCGGCTGGAAACGGCGCTGGATTGCGATCTTTTGGCGCGCCGTGCAGGCGGGCCGCTATTTACTGAAGCGGGTGAGCGGTTGCTGGGATATGCACAGCGCATGATGGATCTGCATGACGAAGCGCTGGCTGCGTTGGGCAAGAAACCACTCAAGGGCACGATACAACTGGGCATGACCGAAGACACAACGGGTGGCGACGTGGCTCGTATTTTAGGTCGCTTCACCCGACTGCACCCGGAAACCCAAGTGCGCACACGGATCAGCCAGAGCCTGACCCTCGCAGATTGGCTGGAGGCCGGTGAAATCGACGTTGCGGTCATGCAGGTCTTCAGCCGTGATGTGCACCCTGACGATCTGGTTCTCTATGAAGACCAGTTGCATTGGATCAAATCTCATGACCTTCCGCTGGACTTGTCGGTCCCGGTTCCGTTTCTCGCCTTTGATAGCAACTGTTTCTACAAGCATTGGGCCAGTGCCGAAGGGGCGCGAGGTGGGCAACGGTTTGAAACGGTCTTCGAATGCCCCAGTGCGTCGGGCATCCTGTCCTCCGTGCGCTCGGGGTTGGGGGTCGCGCTGATGAACGGGCTGCACCTGTCGTCTGACCTGGAAGTTGTCGAAGATGTGTTCCCCGAGCCGCCTTCCATCGCCTATGTCGCGCGAACTCGCCCCAAGAACCGGAATGATGCAGTCAAGGCGCTCATCCAGGAAATCTCCCGTGAGGTCAGAAATGCAATTCCCCTACGCGTTGCTTGACGAACCAGCCCTGGCCTCTATCGAAGCACAGGCAGCCCAAATTCTCGATGAAATCGGGGTTGAGTTGCAGGGGGATCCCGGCAGCCTCAACGCCATGGCGTCGGTCGGGGCACGGATCGAAGGCGAGCGTGTTCGTATCGACGCTGACCGTCTGCGCGGTCTGATTGCGCGTGCGCCCGCCTCCTTTATCTGGCAAGGAAAGACCGAAGCGGCTTCGGTCACAGTCGGAGGCGACCGCCCGGTGGTTGTCCCCTTCTATGGCCCTCCGAATGTCCGGCACGCGAACGACACCATTCGCCAGGGCACGCTCGAGGACTACCGCGAACTCGTGCGCTTGTGCGATGCTTCGTCGGCAATCGACAGCACCGGCTTTCAGCTTTGCATCGCCCACGACGGGAACGCGCTCGTGCCCTACATGGAGCTCGCCCGCGCCCATCTGGCGCTTTCGAACAAGCCGATGATGGGCACCATCCTGTCCGAAGACGCGCTGCGCGAGGTTGCCAGCGCGGCTGGCGTCAAGGATACGGACGAAGACTGTCGGTTGCTTCACCTGATCAACCTGACGCCCCCGTTGTTCTTTCAGGTCAATCCGCTGCGCTGCCTGCGTGCGTCGGCCGAATTGGGTCAGGCGAGCCTTGTTGCCTCTTACATGATGATGGGGGCCACGGCGCCGGTGACCGTTGCCGGGGCGCTGGCGCAGGGGCTTGCGGAAATCATGGTAGGGCTGGCTTTGACGCAAATCTATCGCCCTGGGGCGCCAGTGGTCGGCGGGATCTTCGCAACCCCGTTTTCGATGCAGTTCATGGGCCCGATCTTTGGAACACCAGAATCTCACCTCGCCCAATTGGCCGGTTGCCAGCTGGTGCGTCGACTTGGGGTCCCCTGCCGTGGCGACGGATTGGTCACTTCTTCTAAGATCAATGACGCTCAGGCTGGATATGAAGGTGCCAGCGCCTTCGGAGCATCTTTTATGGGAAGGGCCGACCTGATCCTGCATGCGGCGGGTTGGCTGGAGTTTGGGCGGACTGTCGGTGTTGAGAAGTTCAATTCTGATGAGGCGATCCTAGAGGCGCAGCTCTCAAATCTCCAAATTCGTCATTCATCAGGATACTTCTGAACGACGGCTGTGAGCCGTTCGTCATACTTAGAAAAGTCCGGGTTGTGCGCATCGCAGACCCTGCGTGATAGTTTAAGTTTCCCTAGGAAGCCCCGTTGCGGGATTGAGCAACGCAAAGGGCCATAGCCGCAACGATTTCGCCAAAAATTGATTGCATTCATCGCCAAGGCAGACAATCGCGCAGCGCAAAATCTTGGGCAAACTACGCAGACATATTGGATGCGAGAAGTGTTGTGCGCAAACCCACACATCCTGTAGGGACGCGCATAACGCTGCATTCCTATCATTGATTTTATTCAGAAAATCTGGGTGTCTTCGCCCATAATATTGCACAGCATTTGCGCATAAGTTTGCACGATTTGCCCATAAGTTTGCACGGTTCACCATACGCGCTCAATTGTCGATTGACTTAGCGTAGCTCGATCAACTTGAACGCACCAAAACTCAATCAAAAGTGCATTTCACCTGGAATAATTCAACCCAAAACCGAACAACACAACTCAATTGCGAGGTTGTGGTAGATCCCTTTCAATGTAGCGCGGCTCGGTTGGCCTTCTCCAGTCAGCCAACTTGTATTTTGGCGACATACAAGCTTTTGCGGCAAAGGCGGCATCGATTGCTTAGCGAGTGAACTTCATCGGATTCTTCAATGCTCGATATCCCGCTTTGACAGAGCCGCTACGAGGACAGGCGCCAAAACAAGCGCCGCCAAGACCCTAAAAATATGATGCACGCCGACGAAAGCAACATCTCGACCAACGCTCACCGCGATGATTGACATCTCCGCCAAGCCTCCAGGTGAATATGCTAAGACAAGTGCGACCGGGTCTGCCTCCAACACGTTCGCAACAGCCAGTGCGCCTGAGAAGGCCACAGAAATCTGGAGAGCGACAACCATGGCCGCTGCACCTAGAGCTGCGATCAGAGCTTTGATGGGCACTCCGGAAAAGCGTGCACCAACATTAATGCCTATGAAGACCTGTACCAACGCAGTCACAGAAACCGGGATCTCGAATTCTGTCCATCCCAGCAAGTGAACGGCCGCGCTGAATATCATCGGCACTACCACAATAGGTGCCGGCAGCTTCACCCTACCCCGTGCTAGCATTCCCACAACGATGCAACCGATGATCCAAACCCAATCGGTGAACGTGATCGAAGCCAGCTGTGTTTGCGCTTCGGGTGGAATGACTTCGAAGTCTGCAATCAGGTTGATTAGTACCGGAATCAGCAAAATTGCTAATGCAATGCGCAACGCATGAACGATAGCGACACGAGCCTGATCCGCACCCTTTTGCTCGGACAGCAACACCATTTCGGCAATGCCACCCGGCATTGCGCACAGAGAAGCTGTCAATGCATCAAATCGCGAAATACGTCGTAAAAGGTAGAAACCAAGGACGTACATTATTCCAAGGGCTAACAGTAAGAAGGCCAATGACACCCACCAAGCACCAAAAGAGGAAAGCAACTCGTGCGTAAAGGATGCTCCTAACATCACACCGACAGTTGCTCTTACCAGGTCCAACATAGGGCCCGGTAGTTTAACAGGAAACTGCTTCAACGACCCGGCGATGGTCACCAACATTGACCCTATCATCCACCCCAGTGGAATGCCTGTGAGCGATACAAGCCAGCCAGCAACAGCTGCCGTGACTATGATAGCGCCATGCTGTGAGAACTTGGCTAAACTTGAAATCAGACCAAACGCTTCGTGCTGTGCAACACGCCGTCCGCATCGCCATAAACCCAATCACCAGGATGGAATTTAACCCCACCGAAAGTCACCGGCTCCCCGATTACGCCCCATCCACGTTTCGCGCTTTTGACGGGACTGGTCGCTAAGGCGAATACCAGAGTGTCCATTTGATTGATTTCGGCACTGTCTCGAACTGCGGCATTCATGATAAGACCAGCCCATCCATTTTGGATTGCAAGATCAGCCAACATATCGCCAAGGATTGCAATTCGCGTTGATGCTCCGCCGTCGACAACCAAAACGCGCCCCTCACCGGGTGTTTTCAGTTGCGCCCTAAGTTCCGTGTTATCTTCGAAGCACTTCACTGTCTGTATTTGCGCCGCAAAGAACGGTTTTGTCCCGAACTGCCGAAACGGTAGGTGGACAAGTGTAAGCTCTGACGCATGGTGATCGATAAGGTCAGCGGTTTTCATGATGGCTTAAATCCTTCCGAAAGTCTCTTTGAGTTCCGCGACTTGTGCTGCATCCAACATCCGGGTTGGCATGCCCCGCAAGGCCACAAGCAGCTTGGCTGTTTCTTCCAACTCTTCTGCGGCACAGACCGCCGAGAAGAGGTCCTTTCCCGATACGACAGGTCCGTGATTGGCCAGCAGAACAGCACTATAATCGCCGCCCAATTCGCAGATCAAATCACCAGATTTCGGGTCACCCGGCTTGACGTATGGAACCAGTTTGACCGTGCCGACGCGCATGACCACGTATGGTGTAAGCGGCGGAATACAGTCATTGGGATCGGTGTCTTCCAAACACGACAGAGCGGTGGCCCAGGTCGAATGTAGATGCACCACTGCACCAGCTTGTGGCCTCGTCTCATAGAAGGCTTGATGCAGAAAAACTTCCTTGGTCGGCTTGTCTCCTGAAACGTGGTTTCCATCCAAATCAATCTTGGCAATGCGCTCTGGGTCGATATCACCCAAGGTGGAATTGGTTGGCGTCATGAGGATTCCGTCATCAAGGCGCGCGGAGACATTGCCCGCTGTGCCGACGGAAAAGCCACGCGCAAACAGCGAAGCACACAGTTCCGACATCTGCTGCCGTAAAGCCAATTCTTCAGATCTCATTTGCCGGCCTCCATCATTCTGAGGGCTTTCGCAAAAAAGTCCGGAGCGCCAAAGTTTCCAGATTTTAGGGCCAGCGCAATAGGTTCAGTTTTTCCAATGCTCAGGACTGGCACGCCCGGGTCGATCTCTGGCCCAATTGACATGGCAGGAGACCCCAGTGCCTCAGATACGACCTTGGCGACAGCTCCCGACGTCTCCCCTCCGGCAACGACAAGGCGCTTATAGCCCGTTTGGACAAGTTCCTGGGCAGTTTCAGCAAAGAGATTGTCCAGCTTTTCCGCCACAGCTTCCTGACCATATTTGTTTTGGATCGCCCGCACATCATCCGGGCTTCCCGATGAATATGCGAGCGGTGCCTGACCCGGATGCGTTTCAAAGAAATCCAGAAGCGTCTGCGTGGTCACATGCCCGGACATGACACCCGGAACGTTAATGGCGAACGTCGGATGGGATTTCGCATGAACATCAATCTGCTCTCGGGTCGCACCCGAGCACGACCCGGCAAGGATCGCGGCAGGCCCAGCGATACCGGTGAACACTTTGCCAGTACTTTTGGATGAAGCCTTTCTCAGGAAGTTTCGTGGTAGCCCCAGTGCTATACCCGATCCCCCGGTGATGAGCTTGGCATCCTTTAGAGCTTCGCCCCAGGCCAGCAAATCCTCGTCCGAAATCGCATCACCAATCACAAAGCGTTCGTTTGCGTTCTGCAACCCATCAGAAATCGCCTCTGGCCCTTGCTTCACTGTGTCAATTGACGCCAATCCAACCGCTTCTTCGGTTTGATGCTGCAACCAGCGCTTGATGTTGGCGTCCGTCATCGGAGTAAGAGGGTGATTTTCCATCCCAGACTCGTGCAACAGCTTGCCGAGCACAAAAAGATGACCTTGATAGACGGTACGCCCCGTGGTGGGAAAGGCCGGACAGAAAACCACCTTTTGCGCACTCAGTTCATTGGCCAGTGCTTCCGCAACGGGGCCGATGTTTCCTTCTTTAGTGGAATCGAATGTCGAGCAATATTTGAAGATGAACTGCTGGCATCCTTGGTCCACGAGCCACCTCAAGGCACTCAAACTGTCTGCAACGGCTTCCTTGACCGGTGCAGTGCGGCTCTTGAGCGAGATGACGCCCGCTTCGATCTCTTCGTTGGCTGGGGTCGTCGGAATACCTGGAAATTGAGCTGTTCGTAACCCACCTTCCGGCTCAACGCCCTTCGCCAAGGTGTTCGCAATGTCGCTCGCACCGGTGAAGTCGTCCGCTATGACGCCGATCTTCATAATTTGATGTCCCTGGTTGGACCAGGATCCAGCCTATGGATATGCGGTGCCGCACCGACAGGAAAAACCTCACGCACAAGTGGATCATGGCCGGGCACGATAAGCCGAGGGTGCGAGGCCAACCTCTCGAGTGTCTTGAAGCCATCCATCATGTCCTGCAGGTCGACGACGATGGGAAAGGCTTTGCGGGCCATGAAATTCTCATAATAATGCGAGGCATCAGAGGCGAGTACCATCCACCCGGCTGCCGTTCTAACGCGAACGCATTGCAACCCGCGCGAGTGCCCACCGATGCAGTGCACCGTAACCTCATCTGCAATCTCAGCCTCTCCATCGTAGAACACGACCTTGCCTGAATAGAGACGCTTTACGACCTCGCAAACATGGCCAGCCGTGAAAGGCGCACGTAGGTGGTCATGGCACATGCAAGGGCCGGTGGCGAAGGCCATTTCCGCCGACTGCATATGCAACTTCGCGTTTGGGAACATATGCAGCCCCCCTGCGTGATCATAGTGAAGATGGGTCACGATGACATCGGTCACCGCATCCGGCGCAATGCCTAAGGGCCGCAACGCCTCGCGAGGATCCATCGCGATGGGACGATCACGGGCGGCGGCCTCATCGGAATCGTAGCCAGTATCGACCAGAATGACTTTGTCGCCGCGTTTTAGCACCCAAACGAAGTAATCCATCGCATGAGGCGCGTCATGATTATCATCGATGATGAAACTATCAGCTCGCGTCCGGGCGTTGCGATCCGCGTATTTCACGGCATGGATTTCCCAATCGTTCATCGGATGACCTCGGAATACTGGTGAACTACCTTGGTGGCGATCATATCAGCCACTGCCGTATCAAAGGACTGAAAATGCGCGCTTTCTAGGTGGGCAGAGAACGCCGCGCTGTCATCATAAACCTCATAGAGAAAAACTGTCTCGGGATCGTCGCCGAGACATACGTCAAATTGCTGGCATCCGGGTTCTCTACGCAAAGAAGTTGAAGCGTTTTCTACCATCAGCGGCAAGAAAGCGCTTCTCTTACCGGGTTTGAGAGTGAAAGTGACAGTGACTACAAACATCAGACAGAAAGTCCTTTCAAACGTGAAAAAGCGCGCTTTGCGAAGGGCAGTTGGCTGAGGATCAGACCAATGTTGAGCACCAGCAGAATGGCCGCACCAGGCCGAGAAAAGAAGACCGAAAGATCCCCATCCGACAGGAACAGCGACCGACGGAAGGTTTCGTCAAACAGGCTGCCCAGAATAACGCCTATCACCAACGGCGCGATTGGGTATTTCATCAGGTTCATGAAATAGGCAACCGCGCCGACGCCAAGCATCAGGTAGAGATCATTGATGCCACCACCAACGCTGAAAGACCCAATGGTTGTCAGAACCATTACGACGGGCAAGAAGATGGTCTGCGGGATGGCGAGTATTTTAATAAAGACCCGAGCAGTGAACAGGCCCATTAAGAACATTGTCAGGGAGGCCAGCACTAAAATTGCAACCACGCGCAGAATGATCTCGGGGTCTATTGTCGGACCTGGGATCACGTTGTTGATCTTGAAAGCCCCCATCAAAGCCGCGGCGGGTGGTGAACCGGGAATGCCCAAAACCAAAAGCGGGATCAGCGCGCCCCCAATGCAGGCGTTATTTGCTGTTTCAGAGCACAGCAGACCTTCCAATGACCCTTTTCCAAACTTGTCGCCCTCGGCAGAAACGGTCTTGCCAACACCGTAGCTGACCCAACCGGCGACATCTTCGCCGACGCCAGGAAGCGCTCCTACCCCAGTTCCAATCACTCCTGACCGGCCAATGGTGGGCAGGTAGCGTCGGATGGAGCGTAGGTTCGGAAGTATGCGGCCTTTCAGGGCCAGAACTTTCCCGGCCTCAACGTGCCTCAAACCGTCAATGATTTGGGGAATGGCAAAGGCCCCCATCAAAACTGGCACAACCTGAAACCCGCTCATCAGGTAAGACCAACCGAAAGTATAGCGCGGCTCAGACAACAGAGGGTCGAGGCCCACCATGGACATCGCAAGCCCAATCAGACCGGCGATCCATCCCTTAATCACCAGGTCTTCGCTCATCAAAGTGCCAGAAAGCAAAATGCCGAACAGGGCCAGTAATGCTTTCTCTGGGCTTGCGATGTTCTTTGAAACCAAAAGCAGCGCCCAGACAAAAATCAAAAGCGTGATGGTTCCGATAACTGTGCCAATGAAACTGGCCGTTGTGGTCAGCCCTAGTGCTTCGCCCCCTCGACCCGCTTTGGCCAGAGGGTAGCCATCCATCGCCGTCGCCGCGCTGGCTGCCGTGCCCGGAATGTTCAGCAAAATAGACGGATATGAGCCGCCGTAAATCGCGCCGACATAGGCCCCGAGCAAAGCGATGAGCGAATAGTCGAGCGGGATTTTGTTGCCGAAGAAACCCGTCAGGATCGTCACAGCCAGGGTTGCCGTAAGGCCGGGCAATGCGCCGAACGTGATGCCCAGGAACACGGAAACGATCAGATACAGATAGGTCAGCGGGTCTACTGCCAGGCCCAAGAATGCGGTCCCAAACCCAGCCAGTTGCGAAAGGATAAAGTCCATCCGGTCAGTCTTTCCACAGCGGACGAAGCGTCACGTAGTAGTGGTATTCGATTTGCTTGAAGATCAGCCCGCCGCGCGCGGGCACGTTCTGCCGGAAAACAAAGGCCATCGCACAAACGAGGATGAGCGGGGCAAGTATTGCCACCAATGGAACGAACCGCAAAACGCGTTCGGAAGCCGCTTTGGTCAATACCACTAGTGTTAACGCCACCCACAAGGCCAGTGTGAACCAATCATCAGCGTGTGCATTCCAATCCGCCTGAGCAGGAAACACGGCGAACGCAAACAAACCGGCGACGACAACTGCTATACAAGCCACCAAAGCACGCCGCGCATGACCCCCGTAGTAACCGTAAGTCAAAGCCGTGATCAGCAACCCAGAGCACAGAATGAAGTCCACTCTGGGAACCAGCCCGACGACATATGCAAGAAGAATCAGGCCTATGGTTGAAACTCGATAGGCTTCCGACTTTTCCCATCCGACCCCTAAAGCACTGAGCGCGTGTTGGGCTCCTCCTGAACGGATCGAAATCGCCAGCAACACGAAGGACAAGACAAGCAATCCACCGAAGATGAACAGCGGTACAATTGCTGCCGAGTTGTACCAATCAGACCCATTTACACCTGCGCGGTTTTCACCCCAAAGCGGGATGTCCGACGACTTCCAAAGGAAAAAAGTGGAAATTGCTATCAGACCAATCGATGCCCAGAAATCGCGCGCGCGCATGAGCAGTGTATCGTCAGGTTTGTCCATTGCCTGCCTCTTGTCGGAAAGGGCGCGATCAGACGCGCCCTTGAAAAAGTGATAGGATTATGGCTTCTCGATACCCAGCGATGCCGGATCGACGGTCGCTGCGCCCAGATCTTGCAAGGTATAGGCAAAGGTAGCTTCGAGGTTCGCAAACAGCTCTTGAGCTTCTTCGCCGTGTTGACCACCGACATCATAATTGTTTGCAGTGGCCCATTCAGCGACGGTGTCGGAGGCAATCGCTTGCTCGAAGGCGTCACCAAGCGCGGCCTTTACGTCGTCCCCGGCCGAACTGTGAACAGCAAACCCGATGGCCTGCTTGAGCGGCAAATACCGGTCGAGACCGTCATAAATGCCAAAGGCAGATGGTACTGTTGCTCCTGCGATCTGCGCGTCCTCGGGCGTCAACATAGCAAGCGGTTTAAGTTGACCGCCTTCGATCAACGGAGCCTGTTCAGCCAGTGAAGTCACAACCAACGCAACTTCCCCCGCTATCGCTGCTTCCTGCCCTGGCGCTGAGCCTTTGTATGGAACAAACTTGAATTCTGCACCGGACCCTTTTTCGATGGCCAGAAGGTTCAAGTGGTGGATCGAACCTGCGCCGGAAGCCGCCGCTGGAATAGTGCCAGGAGCAGCTTTCGCGGCGTCGACCAGTTCTTCCAGAGTATTGTAAGGGCTGTCTGCCGGGACCGAGATCAGATCAGGCGATCCGCCAACAATAAACGGATACCAAAAGTCGAATTTCTTATCCCACCCACCCTGCACGGCAGCGGTGACGTTTGACTCTGACAGACCAACCAATGTGTAGCCATCGTCCGGTTGGTTCATGACGTAGACCATACCGTTGGAACCCGCGACACCACCTGTTTGATTGATAACATTGATCGAGACCGGAAGGTGTTTTTCCATTTCGGCCATGATCATTCGATTGATCGTGTCCGTGCCGCCACCGGCCCCCCAGACCACAGCTGTGGTGATATCACGATAGGGGTAGTCCTGCGCAGACGCCGTCCCTGTAATACCGGTCGCCAACACCGCCGCGGCCACCAACCGCCCTAGTTTTCGTTTCATTTCCAAGTCCTCCCAAACAACTTTGCGTTTATTGTTGCATTTAATTGCGTATACATTAAAGAATGCGTTGTCAACGGACTGTAGTGGAAGCTGCTATCGCGCTATGAATGCGAAACGGGAAGGAAGCGGGCCAAAATGAAAAAGACTTACGATGTCGCAGTGTTCCACGGGGATGGGATCGGCCCTGAAATTATGGCCCCTACGCTTGAAATTCTGCACCACCTCTCGCTCGGCAACCGCACCTACGAACTGGCGTTTACAGACGCGCCGGCAGGTGCAGGCCACTACGCCAAAACTGGAGAATCGTTTCCGGCTGGATCACTCGAAACTGCACGCAACGCTGACGCGATTCTGCTGTCTGCAATGGGCTTGCCAGATGTTCGATACCCTGACGGAACCGAGATTTCACCGCAAATCGATCTGCGAAAGCAACTGGGACTTTTCGCTGGTGTACGACCAGTAAAGGTAAGCAGTGGACAAATGACCCCCTTGGCGCTGCCTCCCGGAAAAGAGATCGACTTTGTCTTGATACGCGAAAGCACAGAAGGACTGTTCTTCACCCAAGGCGCTGGCGAAGTTACCGAAGACGAAGCACGTGAAACTCTGTTGATCACTCGTGAGGTGTCCGAAAAACTGTTCCGTTTCGCGTTTGAACTCGCCCAGAACCGCAAAAGAACCGGGCGCGGTCAGGGTCGAGTTACATGTGTCGACAAAGCCAATGTATTCCGCGCCTTTGCATTCTTCAGATCGATGTTTGATGCAGAAGCCGCCCACCATCCCGATTTGCAGGCAGACCATGCTTATGTTGATGCCACCGCACTGTGGATGGTCCAAAAACCTTGGGAGTTCGATGTCATGGTGACCGAGAACATGTTCGGAGACATCCTCTCCGACCTTGGTGCAGGTCTCATGGGCGGTCTTGGACTGGCTCCGTCAGCGGATATCGGATTGAATCACGCTGTGTTCCAACCCTGCCATGGTTCCGCTCCAGACATTGCAGGACAGGGTATTGCCAACCCCTTTGCGATGATCTTGTCCGCAGCAATGATGCTTGAATGGTTGGGGTTGACCCATGATCACCCAGGCCTGTCCAACGACGGCGAACGGTTGCGTGAAGCCGTGGAAAAGGTGACTGCGAACGGACAGAACCTGACGCGTGACCTAGGTGGCACCGCCGGAACGCAGGACGCAGCCTCATCGGTATTGGAAGCATTGCGGGCATGAATACTCAACAAGCCATCAGGGTCGCGTGTGTGGGTGCGGGGTATTTCAGTAGGTTCCACTACGAAAGTTGGTCCCGAATGCCCAGAGCGGATCTGATTGCATCCTGCAACCGTGATATCAACAAGGCGAAGAAAACAGGACTGGCCGCTTACGATGATCTGTCAAAAATGCTGGAGGCGGAAAAACCAGATCTCGTGGACATCATTCTTCCACCTGTGGTGCAGGCCGACGCCATTCGAACTGCGCTGCATTCGGGCATAAAATGGCTGATCTGCCAAAAACCTTTCTGCATGTCTCTGGATGAAGCGGAGAAGATCGTTTCAGAGGCTGAAGCGGTAGGTGCAACTATTGTCGTGCACGAGAATTTTCGCTTTCAGCCTTGGTATCGTGCAATCAAGGTGGCGATGACCGAGGGTCGAATTGGAACACCTCTACAAGCGACCTTCCGGCTTCGGCCCGGCGACGGACAGGGACTGCGAGCCTACCTGGACCGGCAGCCGTACTTTCAAAAAATGCCACGTTTCCTAGTTCATGAGACAGCGGTTCACTGGGTAGACACATTCCGATTTTTGTTCGATGCGCCCAGCGCAGTTTATGCGGACTTGCGCCAAGTTAACCCCGTTATCGCGGGCGAAGACGCAGGTTACATCCTGTTTGACCACCCCAACGGTTTGAAAACTCTGTTCGATGGCAACAGATGCCTTGACCACAGCGCCAAAAACCCGCGTCAGACCATGGGCGAAGCTCTTATCGAAGGAACGGAAGGATCACTAGTTCTTTACGGCGACGGTTCCGTTGACCTCCGTGCGTTTGGAAAACAGGAGCGACAGCAGATTCTACCTCCAAGCGATCATGATGGATTTGGAGGAGACTGCGTTCACGCCTTGCAAAGTCACGTCATTTCGGGCCTTCTACTGGGCACGCCGCTGGAAAACACGGCCCGAGACTATTTGGACGTGATCCGCATTGAAGAGAATATCTACCTCTCAGCTGCGGAAGGACGAAAAATCAACCTGGAGACACCGTGAAGGATCAGGACGCAAAAACTCTTTCCAATACACAACGCGCTGTTAGGGATTTGCGGCGGATGATCCTGTCTGGCGAACTTGCGGCCGGAACTGACCATCTGGAGTCGGAACTCGCCGAGACCCTTGGCATGTCCCGCACCCCGATACGGGAAGCTGCGCTGATGTTGGAAAGTAAGGGGTTGCTGGAAATGCGACCCCGAAAAGGCGTTCGGATACTGCCTGTTTCATCAGATGATATGCGTGAAATCTACGACATCCTTACGGAACTTGAGAGTCTCGCGGCACAGCGCGCTGCCGAAGCGGGTTATTCAGAAGATGAACTGGCGGTACTCGCTGGATCAATTGCGAAGATGGACCAAGCCATCGAAGCCGAAGACCTTGAAGCGTGGGCAGAGGCAGACGAGTTGTTTCATCAAGAGCTCGTTCGGTTGGGCGGCAACAAACGAGTCGAAGCGATTGTTGCTATGATGAGCGACCAAGTCCGCCGCGCGCGTGCAACGACGTTGTTCATCAGGCCCCTGCCCGTTAAATCCAACGAAGATCACCGGGTTGTTTTTCAAGCGATTAGTGAAGGTCGTCCAGATACCGCCCGTGAACGTCATCGAGAACACAGGCTGCAAGCACAGGCTATGCTTTGCGGGATACTCGAAAAGCATCGACTCAATAGCCTCTGATGTTCTCGTATTCGGTCGTTAATCAACTAAAATAACTGCTGTTTGTGGCATCTCAGGCGCTCCGAGTACTTGTCGATAACGGCAGTCCGCGGTTGCGTCCGGCTGTTCTGATTTACTTTTTACAAATCACTCAACCAATCTCGCCATCGATTGGGGTTGAATTAGTGCGATTTCGGATTATATTAGTTCGATATCGTACTACTGGAGACTCAAGATGCCAAATCGAAGACGTTTTCTCAAGATTCTAGGCGGAGGCACAATACTGGCGGCAACGGGCGCGGTTGCGTTTCTCGCTACACGCACGCCGCATGACGCGCTGGCTCCGTGGACGCCACAACCATATGACGACCACCGCAAAGCCGCTTTGTCCTACGCGATTCTCGCCCCTAACCCGCACAACTTGCAACCTTGGCTCGTCGAGTTAGTTGGGCAAAACAAGGTTCGTATCCACCGCGATACAGATCGCGAGCTTCCGGAAACCGATCCTTACCACCGCCAGCTCTATATTGGCCTCGGCGCATTTGTTGAGACGATGGTCCTGGCGGCAGGTGCTCTCGGGTTTGATACCGAGGTCAAGTTGCTGCCAGATGGGGATGACGGGCCTATTGCAGAAGCAGTGTTTGTACCTGGAGGGGCACCCGATCCACTTTCAAATCAAATCCTCAACCGACATTCAAACAAAGAACCGTATACTGAACAGCGGCTGTCCGAGACGGAAGTGTCGGTCCTTGAAAACTACGCCACCCTGATTACCGATGAAGATTTGGTGACCCGTATTCGAGACCTTACGAAACGCGCTTTCGAAATCGAAATGCGAACGCCGCAGACCCTGAAAGAATCCGTCGACCTCATGCGGATCGGGAAAGCAGAAATCAACGCCAACCCGGACGGGATTGAGTTACGCGATCCCATGCTGGAAACGCTACGACTTACTGGCCTATTGGACAATGAGACCCTTATGAATGTTGACCACCCAGGCACTCAGTCTCACATGCGAGGCTACTTCGCTATGCTAGACGCGACGCCGCAATACGCAGTCCTCACGACAGCTACAAACACGCGAAGCGATCAACTCGAAGCCGGACGTCAATTGATGCGTTTCTACCTGAAGACAACCGAAATGGGTCTGGGCGTGCATCCGGTCAGTCAGGCCCTTCAGGAATATCCCGAGATGGCCGATGAATACGATCTTGCGCATGAGCTTCTTGCGTCACCGGACCACACGGTGCAAATGTTGCTACGTTTGGGGTATGGACCCGAGCCAATTGCCACACCCCGCTGGCCTCTGGAGACACGAATTCTGAATGAAGCCTGAAGATGAGACCAACGAAGTCTACCGGTTCTTCACCGAGGTCGGGATCATCAACCAGCTGATCTCGACCAAGCTTGAAGCGTTCTTACCCGGCAGAATGACCGCTACCCAATTTGGCATATTGGGCCACCTGGTCCGGCGCCCCGAGGGGGAAACGCCACTACAGCTGTCGAACGCTTTTCAAGTGCCCAAGACGTCGATGACGCACATGCTCGCGAGCCTCGAAAACCATGCCCTGATTACCCTTGAAACCAACCCTAATGACAAGCGTTCGAAAATAGCCCGGTCCACGCCGCAAGGTGCGGAGTTTCTGAAAGCTTCTATGGAACGGATGTCTGAAGCCCTGGCTCCAGTTTTGTCCGAACTCGGGCCCGAACCGTTCCATAGGTCTTTGCCCAATTTGACGCTCATACGTGAAACGCTAGACAACGAGCGCGACTAGCCGTAACCTGCATCGCCCCAAGCAAGCAGCCAAATTCTCAAAAGATCATACAATCCGCGCCCGGAGGCAGAGGCGGCGATCCTTCAGGCAAGGTGGGTGTGTAGTCAAATGTCACAATCTTCGCGCCACCGTCGAACGCCACGAACAGTTGGTTAGATCCCGGCCTAATGGCGATGCCTTCCGGGTCAGTTCCGAATTCCAACAGGCTTTGCTGGGCGAGCAGTTGGCCATCTGCCGTGAACTCATACAGGCTGTTTGACCCTTCCCAGTCATCAACGATCAACATGTGACCGGTTCGTGGGTCAATTGCGATGCCCTGTGCCTCGCTTAAGGGGGGAGAGAGCTTCATGGTATCCAACCTTGCCGTAAGGACGCCTTCTGAAGTGAACCAAGACAATCGTTCCGGATCATCTTCTACGGTCACGATCTGCCCCTTTGCATTGATCGCGATCCCTTCGGTATCCGCAAATCCACCTTCAAGTTCAAAGGGTGCTCCTAAAGTGACTCCTTCCTTCGTGAGACGTTGGAGGCTGCCAAGACCGTCGCCTACCAACAAGTGATCTCCTTCGATAGCAATTGCCTTGATACGGAAGAGATCGCTGGATATGCGGCGCAACTCATCACCTTGCAATGTAACGAGAATAGCCTCGGGCCCCTCGTTGGCAATCCACAAGCCACAAAACGTTGGATCGTAGTCAAGGCTTGCGGGTTGGTTGAGCTCATAGCGCCCAGTTTCGCGAAGCTCCAATGCCGTGGCCGGAGAAGCCCCAGCGCAGATCAGTAAGGCTATGGTTCTTGCAAACACTCAGAATGCTCCCGGAAAGGTATGTTGTTTAAAAAAATATACCTGATTATTGCGCCCCTTCAGTGAGAAAGAACAGCTCAATGGGCTGAGCAAGGCCACGTATTTCGTGATCCCTACAGCTAACGAACATGTTCGGTGCAGCACTTGCAACGGCTAACGTCGCCAACACTCTCTGACCAATTGATTTTGTTAAGTTTTCAATTCGGCTTGCGACGTTCACCGCACCGCCCAAAACCGTAAAATCAAGCCTGCCGGGGCTACCGATGTTACCGTAGCTGACCTGCCCAACGTTGATCCCAATTCCAATGTCCAAGGGCGGTTTTTGGAACTCGTCTCGTCTAGTGTTGAGAGCGTTCAAACCACTCAGCACACTCTGCGCTGCAAGAGCCGCCATTCTGCAACGGTCGGCATGGTTTTTTTGAGCTTCAATAGTGAAGATCGACAGGATGCCATCACCCATGAACTTGAGGACGTCTCCACCGTTGTCTTCTACGGCTTTGACCACCAGATCAAAATAGTCGCTGAGCGTGTCGAAGACTTCTTCTTCCGTTGAGGTTTCGGAAAGTGCCGTAAAGCCTCGCAGATCAGAGAACATAACCACGGCATCCAGAGTTGTTCGCTCACCCCGCTTGATGTTGCCGCTCCAGACTGCCTCAGAAGGTCCATCTCCTAAATAAGTTCGAAGTAGACCTTTAGACGATTTTCGCATCGTCACAGGTTCCAAGGCGCAAGAAAGGGCCGGTAAGACCGCTTCAATCAGCCTTAGATGTTCCGTCGAGAATCCATCCGGCGCCTGTGTAATGAACGTGCAACCATGCAGCGATCCATCACCATAATAAAGCAAAGTAGCGTAGTAGTCGGTGCCGCCTTGCTCTGCAAACTCCAAATAGGATGAATGCTCTGTTTCTGAGTCCAGTTGCTGAAGACTTTTGTGAAGCGGCTTTCTATTCGCCAGAATATACTCAAATGAGCTCCCAACATAACCATCCGTCAACGTCGTCTCATGGGTGACATCGTAGCTGTCGGTGCCGTTGGGCGTCCAAACCACGCCCCAAGCAATAAGCAATGGATTGGCAAAGCGTTGGCCAATGTTTACTCGCCACAGCGGAACTCCGGCTTCGACCACGGAGGAACAAAAGTGTGACACTACTTTTACAGGATCGCCGGAGCGACGACCTTCTGTAATCATCCATTCGGTTAGTCGGGTGACTTCTTCCATGTACCCAAGTTAGTCGCTTGCATAAGATGAGCAAAGACTATTGGAATTGCATTGTCGCTTACACTTATTGAGCCGCCTGATCTGAATTGGTTCAACAGAAGATTACAGCCCCTCGCTTGGGCGAACTTCAATAGAAACCAATCTCGCTGACATCTACGCTGGCCTCATGATCGTGCCCGAAGGCTACAACCCCAACTGAGGTTATTGCGTCCGCATCGGGAATAGCGCGCAACATGGCACCTGAAGCCTTGAAGCCTGACAGAGGCAAATAGACTTCGGTCCAGTCTTCAGAAGTTGCGAACGCGGCCTGGTAGTATTGCCACGGAAGCACCGTGCCACGTGTTCTGAGGTGAACGAAGTATTGCTCGCCGTTCCCCCGTACCAATAGCCTGACGCCTGATACAGCCTCATCTAGTCGCTCAGACAACTTGCGTCGGAACTGAATGAAGCCCCCGTTGTTTTCTGTACTCACGGTTCCGGTCAGCCGCGCGAATGCAACATCACCTTCCGAACGAAACTGCACCTGTCCTGAGGAAACTCCTCCCATGACGGTGTCGGCAACGTAGTCCCAACGCGTCTCCGGAGACTTGGAAAAGTCTTCAGTCAGTTTTTCATCAGCCTGAGCCATTGTGCATCCGATGATAACAAAACCTGAAACAAGCCCGATGAAGTTTGCACGCATATTGTTCCTTGTCAGTTCAGTATCGCAATGGAGAGGTTCAGCGCCGTGGCAAATGCGACCCATGCAAAGTACGGCAGGAAAGCCAGTGCGGAAACCCGATCTGAATTCCTGACCCGAGCAATGAACATGACGATCACAGCCAACAACGCGACAATGATCACAAGGGCAAACCACGGCAGTTGCATTACGAAAAAGGCTGGCGACCACAAAAAGTTCAAACTCATCTGCGCCCACCACAGCTTCATGGCGGTCGAGCTTCGATCTGCTTCAAACTGACGCCAACCCGCCATGGCGATCAACACATAAAGCACCGTCCAAACCGGCCCAAAAATCCAATTTGGTGGATTGAAAGCCGGTTTAGAGAGCTGCGCATACCATTCGCCAGGTGCGGTCAGTGTTCCGATCAGAATGCCGCCTCCCAACATAAGCGCGAGGAATGCTATGCGGATCAACCAATTCGACATTGTAGGATGGCTTTCAGCAGTCCCTGGTCGTCACGTTTACAAGCGCGTCCGAAGAGAAGGTCGCAGTACTGGTCTCTTCCGCAACGGTATAAGACACCGTGGCGCCTTCGATCTCCGAGCCTGTAACAGTGATTTCGCGTTGCCCGATAGTATCATCGACATCGATGGTAAAGGCGAGTGTGTCCCCGGCTGCGAGGGAGGCGATTTCAAGTTCTATTGTATCTTGCCCGTCCACGACCGCTGGAATTTGCCGCAGAGCATCCGCACCCTCAACGAATTCGAGAGGCTGGAAGACCTCGACGCCCGCACCCTTTTCAGTAACGTCGAAAATCAGACGTCCCGCAGATTTCGACAAGTCAATTTTGAGGATCGAGGCTTCTACTTCGCAAGCTCCAACGTTTGTCAGAACAAAACGGTCCTTGGGTGCTCCTTCTATAAAGCGAATTTGTACACCGGCTTGAAGCGAAGTAGCTGCAAATAATCCAAGGGTCGCCGCGAGAATACTCTTCGGGAGCATATTTATCTCCTTGCTAAAGGGTTCTTGATAGATACGCTTCGGCGGGTTTCTTGGATCAGACTTATGCCCTCTGACTATCGTGGTTTAGCCGACAGGAGCTTTCAAAGCTCCATGCACCGCTGTCAGAACGGTTAAGTCAAAACATGCCATTGTCATTCTCGCTGTTTGCCGGAACCTCCTGAAGAACGTCCCAGTGTTCGACAACCTTACCTTCAGCATCCAGGCGAAAAATATCGATACCTGCGTACTCGAGACCATCAGGCCAGATTTGGTGGCAATGCAGAACAACGTGGTCGTCTTCAGCAAACGCACGTTTGATGTCCACACGCTTTCCCGGATATTCGGCGGCCATGCGCTCGAAATATTCGATAAACGCTTGCTTGCCGTCGCCAACATGCGGGTTGTGCTGCGTATAGGTATCACCAACAAAGATATCTAAGGCTTCCGCAGGCCGACACTCATTGAACATCATTTCGTAGAAAGCAATGACATTCTTCTTGTTGGTTTCGAGGTCCAGCATGCTGATCTCCAATTCGACGCTTGTACCGCCCAAAAATGTTGGTCCGGGTAATTCTTGGAAGCAACCCAGTAATGATCTCGATCACTAATCGGCAAGAATTTACGAGTTTAGTTTTGCGTTCCGACTATTTCGAGTGTTTGTCCCTTACTCGATTTCTTCAAAGTCTATGTGAATGTGATTTCCATCAGGATCGGCCACATGGATTTGGACCATTCGGGCGCCCGGGACGTCAGTTTTGCGGTACTTGATCTGACACGCGCTCAGTTTTTCTTCGAATGCGCTCGAGCTTGAGCTTCACTTCGGAGCCGACATTTGGCGTTCCCTCGTGACCCACAAGATGAACCACTGCGTGATCACCCGCATACAACCAAGCTCCGGGGAACGGAAAATCAGGGCGGGTCCCGAGTTTCAAACCCAGGACCTCTTCATACCAAGCAACCATGTCAGGCAACCTAGTCGTCACGATGTTCACATGATCCAGCCGTTCAATTCTCATCTAAAAACCCTCAAGCACGAGCTTTCCTTTGGCCCTGCCGCTTTCAAGGATAGCATGCGTTTTCTTTAAGTTTGTAGCATTGATCCTACCAAGTGTATCGGTCGCTGAGGATCTGATCTTTCCGTCATCTATCAACCCGGCGACCTGATTCAGGATTTCGCTTTGACGTTTCATATCTCTAGTCGCAAAAAGCGACCGAGTGTACATGAACTCCCAATGCAATGAGATCGATTTGGGTTTGAAAGGCGCGATGTCGAAGGTTTCAGGATCATCAATCAACCCAAAGCGACCTTGAGGTGTCATCACCTCTCCAGCTTGGGAAGCATAAAGCAGGGAATGGTTTACCGGACGAACACTTCTCTGCTCTCAAATTGACGGTGGCGGCAGAGGCAGAAAAAAGGCCTGCATCGTCTCATTGCCGCGCTAGAGGAAATCGCTTCAGTGCAAGAATCCGACCCCCCTAGAACCGGGGATCCGGCAGATGACTAACACCTTCGGTTATGATGACATCCGCGGCTCCGTTGAGAAGCACCTCGGAAAAGACAATCTGGGCTGGGTTCGGATTGTCACCGAGTGCTTTGAAGCGATCAAGAAGCACTGCGACCGGCGTGAGGAAAGCTATCCATCGGTCGGCCAGATCAAGCAGAAATTCGGCTCGATTCGGATCTACATTGATGGGACGCAGTAAAACCCGCCTAGAGGTGCTGCTTTAACGGACGGGTGAATCCAATGCGCAAACTCAGAATGCATAGCGCATCCCGAATTCGGTGTAATTCTGGTTCAGTGTAAGATCGGCTTTCCGACTATCACGGATGACACGTTCAGCGTTGGGCAGATCGTTCGTTTTCGCGCGTTGCAACGCGGTTTTCGGATCAAATCCATGCTTGATCCAGCGGTGATGCAACCGCTTTACGAGTTCTTCCAAAGTTGGGCTGACAAAAACCGTTGCGGCATAGACATCCGCCAATGTTCTCCACGGGTCGCTATCCATCAGAAGGTAGTTCCCTTCAACAACAACAGTCCGAGTGTCGGGGTGAACCGCAATCGCGTTGGCAATGGCGAGATCCATTTGACGGTCAAATCTGGGGTGAAATGATTCAAGCTGTGCGGATTGTAACTTTTTAATTGCATTGCAAAACCCAATTGCATCGAAGGTTTCTGGCGCGCCTTTTCTCGCCAGAAATCCTCGCGCTTCAAGTACACGATTGTCTAAATGGTAGCCATCCATAGGCACTAACGTGGCTAAAGGAACCGCCGAGTTCTGTTTTGCGTTCAGCGATTGCACAACGAATTCTGCCAGGGTCGACTTTCCGGATGCAGGAGGTCCTGCGATTGCGACAATCGTCCGAACCCCAACCTGCCTCCGAGAGGAGATCAGGTCGCACACGCGCGCTGCATCTTGCTCGATCACGCAGCGTCTTCTCTTGGTGGTTCTTTGGCGCCGGTCATAAAGGCCACGGCGTCGGACATCGTGTAGTCCTTGGGATCAATCGTGCAGAGCCTTTTACCGAGCCGGTGCACATGAATTCGGTCAGCGACTTCGAAGACATGCGGCATGTTGTGGCTGATCAGAATGATCGGAATACCACGCGCCCGTACGTCCTGAATCAGCTCAAGCACCTTGCGGCTTTCCTTCACGCCCAAAGCAGCCGTCGGTTCATCCATAATGATGAACTTGGTCGCAAAGGCGGCTGCGCGCGCAACGGCAACGCCTTGACGCTGGCCGCCAGACAGCGTCTCAATTGCCTGATTGATCGACTGCACTGTCATAAGGCCAAGCTCGGTCAGTTTTTCACGAGCGAACTTCTCCATAGCTGGCCGGTCGAGCTGACGCATGTATTTGCCCATGAACCCCTTTTTGCGGATCTCGCGCCCCATGAACATGTTGTCCGCAATCGAAAGGGCAGGAGACATGGCAAGCTGTTGATAGACAATTTCGATACCCATATTGCGGGCGTCGATTGGAGAGGTAAAGTTTACCTTCTTCCCTTCGATCAGAATCTCGCCCTCATCCGGGATGGTGGCCCCGCAAATCGCCTTGACGATGGAAGATTTACCC
The DNA here is from genome assembly GCF_056533885.1 of Ruegeria sp. F12. Lineage (NCBI taxonomy): Bacteria > Pseudomonadati > Pseudomonadota > Alphaproteobacteria > Rhodobacterales > Roseobacteraceae > Ruegeria > Ruegeria sp. F12. Next base: position 66,264 of record NZ_JBQFOV010000013.1, read on the forward strand.
GCACCGTTGTCCCCAATAACTGCAAGGATTTCTCCTTTCCGCAGTTCAAAGTCGGAATGGTCGATGGCGGTGACGTGGCCATAGCGCTTCACGATCCCGCGCCCTTGGACGACTGGAGTTGTGTCTGACATTAGCCCGATACCTTTCTGATCCACTGGTCGACTGCGACCGCTGCGATGATGAGAAGACCGATCAACAGGAAGGTCCACTGCGCGTCTGCGCCGAGCAGCCTTAGCCCAAGAGTAAACACGCCGACGATCAGTGCGCCGAATAGTGACCCCAGAATGGACCCCCGTCCACCGAACAAAGAGATACCTCCGATCACAACAGCAGTGATGCTTTCAATGTTGGCCAATTGGCCGGACGTCGGCGAGACTGATCCGATGCGCCCAATCAGAGCCCAGCCCGCGAAGGCACAAATCAAGCCAGACAACATATAGACGGACATGAGTGTTCGATGGACGTTGACACCTGATAGTTCGGCCGCCTCAGGATCGTCACCCACGGCATAGACGTGCCTTCCCCAAGCCGTGTGTTTAAGTGCATAGGCCAACACAAAAATCAGGGCGAGCATGAAAATGACGCCGACAGTAAAGGTCGCGCCACCAATGCTGAACTTGGTTCCAAAGAATTGAAGGAAGGGAGCGTTGGCTTCGATATCCTGACTGCGAATAGTCTCGTTCGCGGAATACAGAAAGTTAGTCGCCAGTACGATCTGCCACATCCCTAGTGTGACAATGAAGGGGGGAAGTTTAACGCGGCTGACAAGCCAGCCGTTCAGTGCTCCGATCAAGGTTCCAACCGCAAGCCCGCACATTACAGCGATTGGCACTGGAATGCCGTATCGGAAAGAGAACTGCCCCATGATAACAGAAGAAAATACCATAATTGCGCCGACGCTCAGATCGATGCCGGCGGTCAGAATAACCAGGCTTTGAGCTGCGGCCACGATTCCGACGATCTGAACCTGCTGGAGGATCAAGGTCATGGCAAAAGGCGAGAAGAACTTCGATCCCAATAGCAGTCCGAAAATCAAAATCGCACCGACCAGAACGATAAGCGGCACAAAAGATGGGTTGACGTGGAGAAGATGCTGCAACCTCCCCAAAACGCCACGCCGATGGTCCTCAAAAGCTGCAACAGTTTCTGTCCTGCTGGCAGCGGATTCAAATTCCTTGGCGCTCTGGTTTGCTTCGGACATATCTCCCCCTTTTCGCGGGCGATGTAATGCCCACGAGATGAGTGTACAGGAAGTTTCGGTTTGCTGGTGAAAGGAGTGATGAGGCGCTCTCATGCGCCTCATACATTAGGTCTGATTTAGCCCCAGCAGAGCTCCAAGCCTTCGGCGACCGAAATCGATTCCACGCCATCAACAGGTTGGTCCGTGATGAGAGCGACTCCGGTATCGTAGAAGTCTTTTCCGGGCGTGTTTTCTGGCTTTACGCCTTCCTCAGCCCACTTTTTAACAGCCTCGACCCCAAGCGAAGCCATCAAAAGCGGATACTGCTGACTTGTAGCTCCAATAACTCCGGCCTGCACATTTTGTACACCGGGGCAGCCACCATCGACCGAAACGATCAGTACATCGTTTTCACGCCCAATGGATTTCAGAGCCTCATAAGCACCTGCCGCTGCCGGTTCATTGATCGTGTGAACAACGTTGATCGTCGAGTCCTTGGCCAAAAGGTTTTCCATGGCGCGGCGCCCACCTTCTTCGTTGCCGTCGGTCACGTCACTGCCGACCAATCGTGCATCAGATTCATCGCCGATGACATTGGGGTCTGCCAGGTCCACACCGAAGCCGTCGAGGAAGCCCTGATTGCGGAGAACGTCCACGGTTGGCTGACTGACGTTAAGATCAAGCGTCGCAATTTTTGCGTCAGCCGCTGCGTCGCCCATCTTTGCCTTCGCCCATTGCCCGATCAATAGGCCAGCTTTGTAGTTGTCTGTCGCAAAGGTTGCGTCAGCGGAATCAATCGGGCTTAGTGGCGTGTCCAGAGCGATAACCAGCAAGCCAGCATCACGCGCCTGCTGAACAGCGGGCACAATCGAACTTGTGTCCGAAGCCGTCAGGAGAATTCCCTTAGCGCCGTCGAGAATACAAGTTTCAATGGCCTGAACTTGAGTTTCATGGTCGCCGTCGATTTTACCGGCAAAGGCCTTCAAGGTCATGCCAAGCTCTTCAGCCTTGGCCGTTGCGCCTTCCTTCATCTTTACAAAGAATGGATTGGTATCTGTCTTCGTGATCAGACAAACGGTTTCTCCGGCCGCGTGGGCAGATGCGGCAGCCACCGTAAGCGCGGTAGCAGATGCGGCTATCTTGAATAGATTTTTCATGTAGTCCTCCCAGAAAATTGTTGATGCCCCGCATGGCAGGCCAACGAGACTCGCCCTCATCCTCCAATGAAGGTCTAATTCAAGAAACTGTGATTCTAGCCTTTCTGTCAATAAATAAATAAAGTTTATTTATTAATTTACCTAAGCACCTTTTCATAAGAAAATAAGGTGTTTATGTTCAGGCTTATGGAAAGAGAGGCGCTCAACACACTGACCGGTGGGGTAAGTCAAAGCGGGGTTCGCGATCACAACGAACGTCTGATTTTGACAGTTTTACAACGCCATGGGCCCGCCGCAGGCGCCGACGTTGCGCGATTAACAGGCCTGTCTCCTCAGACCGTATCAATCATTTTGCGCAAGCTTGAAAAAGACACAATTCTCAAGCGTGGAACCCCACTGCGCGGGAAGGTTGGAAAGCCCTCAATCCCTATGGAATTAAATCCGGAAGGCATCTTGTCGGTTGGGATGAAGATCGGGCGGCGTAGCGCCGATCTGCTCTTGATCGACTTTACTGGCACGCCGCGCCGCCAACTTTCCACGACTTATGACTATCCGTTACCAGAGGTCATTTTCGGTTTTTTGGAGTCTGGTTTGGAAACGCTTCTGTCCCACGAGCCCCAGAGGCTTCGTGATCGTGTTTGTGGGATCGGTATCGGGACCCCATTTGAACTTTGGAAATGGCACGATCTGTCTGGGCTTGCTGCAAAAAAATTTCGGTCTTGGAGAAACGTGAACTTCTTTTCCGAGGTCGCCAAGTTCAGCGATTTGCCGGTTTTTGTGGTCAACGACGCAACAGCCGCATGTCACGCAGAGCATCTCTATGGGCGTGGGGCAGAATACCGTGACTACTTCTACTTTTTTATTGGCTCAATGATCGGCGGCGGTGTTGCATTGAACGGCACCGTGTTCGAAGGCAACCAAGGCAATGCCGGTGCATTGGGCGCCATGCGCACGACCGGTCCTTTGGGTGAGAGCCAGCAACTGATCGACACGGCGTCGCTGTTTTTGCTTGAGGACCGATTGATAGAAGCGGGTGTCGACCCGGGGATTCTATGGAAGAAGCCGCAGAATTGGAGCAGCATTTCTCGCTATGTAGAACCATGGATTGGCACCACGGCGCAAGAATTAGCTAAGGCCGCTCTTTCAATCTGTGCTGTCATCGACTTCGAGGCCATTTTTATCGATGGCGCGTTCCCGCCTGAAATTCGGGAAGAACTGGTGTCAAGGGTTCGCCGTTACTTAATCAACCAAGACAAACGCGGTTTGATTCCTCCGGTCGTGGAGGCCGCAGCGGTTGGGGAAAACGCTCGTGGCATTGGGGCGGCTAGCAGCCCAATTTTCCGCCAGTTTCTATTGAATACCAACGCTGGGCTTTCTGGAATGTAGCCAGAACTCATCGAAGTCAAAGTTTCAAAGTAAGAAGAATCCGCTAGTCATGCTTTAAGAGACCGCTTTTGAACGCTGCTTTGGCACATGCGAGCTCAGCTTGAATTGGACCAAATACCGGCCGCGAACGACCGCTTTGAAAGACTGCGTCGCAAGCTTATCACTTAGCACCTGACATCAGTTATAGTACGAACATGACTAGAGATATCTAGGTTAACGCTTAGACAATCGCTTATGCCCTGACCTCTGCCGAGCAGATATCCAAAATGTCTTCAGAGGCAGATAAGCTAGCGCTCCAATCTGTCACAGCCAACAGATTGGAGCGCTAGCTGATCTGCGCAAGAGAACGCCGAAAAAGCCGTAAACTCATTAACAACAAAGCCGTTCCCAACAACGTCATCCAAACGAATTCCGGCCAGACAGTCTCAATACCAGCGCCTTTGAAAACAATAGCCTGACTTGCTGACATGTAGTGGCGTGACGGCAGAACCAAAGTACCTGCCTGCAACCATGCCGGCTGCCCTTCAATTGGGGTCTCTCCACCTGACAGCATTAGCATTGGCAGCACAATCAACATGACCAGAAGCGCGAACTGCGCCATAGAGCGCGCAATGGTTGCCAGAAACACCCCAAGCGCCGTCGCAGTAAAAAGAAACAACGCCGTGCCAACCAAAAACAACATCTTGGGTCCAGCGATACTAATGCCCAGAGAACCCTGCATCACAAAGGTTAGTGAAAGACCAGTCGCGACCAAAACCACTGCTGCATTCGCCCAAATCTTGGCAATGGCAATGTCAAATGGAGCAAGAGGCATGGCAAGGAGATGTTCAATGGTCCCGTGCTCTCGCTCTCTAATCATTGCCGCGCCGGTCAAAATAGTTGTGAGCCACATGATCTGGCCAATCAGAGCAACGATACCAGCAAAACGTACAGTATCTCTATTTGGGTTGAAGGCGCTTCTTAGAATGACACTGATTGAGGGAGCATCTACTAGATCGATACCAATTGCATAACGATGTATTTCAGCGCTCAAGATACTGGTGATGTAGTTTGCTCCAATTCCGGCCTGTTCCATAGCGGTTGCGTCAATAAGAACTTGAATCTCCGGACTGCGCCCTGCGCGCAGGTCCTTTTCGAATCCGGGGGGCACAGCCACAACGAAAATAAAGCGCCCAGCGTCCATGTAGGCAGGTCCTTTTCCGGGTTCGATTTGGACGACCGGTTGGAACTCTGGTGGAAAAAACGCTGTGGCAAGTGCTCGAGAAAGTGGCGAGTCGTCTTCATCCGCAAACGCTATCGAGGCGTTGTTTACAGAACTTGCCACTCCCGTTGCTTCCATGATCGGGGCCAGCGTGAAAGACCAAACCAACAATGCCATCATCACCCAATCACGGCGCAGGCTCATCACTTCCTTCAAGCCTAGCCAGAATATGCAGTAGAAGCGCTGCATTCACTTCTCCTGCGCCCGAAGACATACGGCTGCGATCAGTGTCAGAACTGGTCCGAAGCAGGCGAGGGCCAGAATGTCCGGCGCAAGGGCCTCCCAACCCAAACCTTTAGTGAAGGCACCAACGTTTAGGTGTAGGAAATATGAGGAAGGCCAAAGTGAGCCCACCACTTGTGCGCCTCCTTCAAGCGTTGAAACAGGTTGCAACAGACCTGAGAACTGGATTGTTGGGACAACTGAGGCGATGGCAGTTGCAAATGTCGCGGCCACCTGACTGGATGTCATTGTAGCGATCAACAGCCCGTAGGATGTCGTTGCCCAAACGTAAAGAAGGGCACCAACAGCCAAAGGGAAAGGATTTCCTTTTAGCGGCACCCCGAAAAGAAAAACGGTCATTCCGGCCAAAAGCAGAAAATTTGCGTAGGCGATCAAAATGTACGGAATTTGTTTGCCGACTAGGAATTCAAGCCGCGTGGTTGGTGTCACGTAGAAATTGACAACTGACCCCAGCTCTCGTTCCCTTGCTACGCTTACGGCAGTCAAAACAGCTGGCAACATAATCAGTAGGATAGCAGGCATTGCTGGAGCCATCGCGGCGATGCTCTCAAAGCTCTGATTGTAGCGAAACCGAGGTTCAATCCTGGCGATATCTATCTGGCTTTTGCCATTGTTAAGGGCATATTCCGCGAAAAATGATTGGTGCAATCCGGAAACATAGCCTTCAACCGTCTCACCCTTAAATGGGATAGCACCGTCTACAGTTGCAAGTATCTGGGTTGGTTCACCCGTTCTCATCTTTCGGTCAAAGTCAGGTGGTAACTCAACAACCAGAGAGACCTCACCTGACACTAAACGGTCGCGCCCTTCGCTGGCGCTTTGCAGCGGCGATGTGGCTTTAAAGTAGGACGATCCGGCGAATTCAGCCGCATAAGCACGACTCTCCGGCCCCTGAGAAAGGTCAAGTACCGCGAATTCAAGCTCATCGATATCCAGCGTAATTCCAAAGCAAAAAACCAACATTAGAATAGCAGAACCCAGAAACGCGAAAGCCAGACGCACCGGGTCACGAGCTACTTCAACGGTCTCGCGCCGCGCATAAGCCAATACACGAGAAAACGCTCCTCCCCCGGCGTGGGATCTGGCCCTGAAACCGACCTCTGGCGCGACAACAGAGACTGGTTTTTCTGCTGCTTCCAATATCGAAATGAAGGCGTCTTCAAGGTTTTCCGCCCCTTCAACGGCGATCAGTTCAGCCGGAGTACCTTCCGCTAGAACTCTACCAGCATGCATAAACGAAACGCGATCACAGCGTTCCGCCTCACCCATGAAATGAGTGGACACAAAGATCGTTACCGACTCATTTCGCGACAGCTCAATCAACAAGTCCCAGAAGGAATCGCGCGCCTCTGGATCCACACCGGATGTTGGTTCGTCGAGTATTAGCACCCGCGGACGGTGGATCACTGCTACGGCTAGCGACAGTCGCTGTTTGATCCCTAGAGGCAGTGCCGTCGCCAACGTATGCCGGTGCTCTTCGAGCCCAAAGCGCTCAGTGAGTTCCGAAACACGTTGTTCTCGGTCGGCAATTGCAAATATCCGCGCATGCAATTGTAGGTTCTGGTGGACCGACAACTCGCCATACAAGGAAAAGGCCTGACTCATGTAGCCTATTTCACGCCTCATTTTTCGGTCATATGCATCGACAGGGTTGCCAAACAGCAGTGCTTCACCTGAGCTGGATGGTAACAAGCCAGTCAACATCTTCATTGTCGTGGACTTGCCGCAACCGTTTGATCCTAGAAACCCGAATATCTCTCCGCGATTGATTGTGAAGTCGACGTTGTCTACGGCCGTGAAATCACCAAAGCGTCGTGTCAGTCCACGCGCAACTATCACTGGGCTTGCTTCGATCTTCCCATTCGTTTTGTTTTTCCCCGCCGGTTCGACAGGCAACTCCCGTGCTCTCAGACGCCGATATGCAATTTCGAGGTCGTCATCACTCCCTTTCAATTCGGCGGGCTTCCCATGAAAGATGACTTGACCCGCGTCCATCGCGACAATCCGGTCAAAACCGTCGGCTTCTTCCATGTACGCCGTTGAAACCAATACCGACAGTTCGGGGCTTTTTGCTCGGATTGCATCAATCAAAGCCCAGAACTGCCGACGCGACAACGGGTCGACCCCGGTCGTTGGCTCATCCAAAACCAAAAGTTTGGGGTCATGGATTAACGCACAGCAAAGACCTAGTTTTTGCTTCATCCCACCCGAGAGCTTGCCCATCAGACGGCCTTCAAACTGCGCAAGCCCTGTCGCAGCCAATAGCGCTGCGATACGGTCATCCCGCTCTGAATGCCCTTGAGCAAAGAGACCTGAGAAGAACTCAAGGTTCTCGCGTACAGACAGCTCCGGATACAGGTTTCGACCCAGCCCTTGCGGCATGAACGCGATGGCTGGGCAAATGCTGTGTCGATGACCAGAATCGCCAATCGGGCCGCCTAAAACGTCGATATTGCCGGATTGCAGTTTCTTTGCGCCGGTGATCAAACCAAGCAGTGTAGACTTTCCCACCCCATCCGGCCCGATAAAGCCAACAAGCTGGCCGCCTGGCAGTTCTAACGAAACAGAATCCAATGCGACATGCTTGCGATAACGGTGCGTAACACCTGAAATGTGAATATCGCAAGCGTCATCCTCTACTCTCATTCGAACAGCTCTTCTGGGATGCGTTGTTCAAGCGCCTCAGGCCAAGCAGCGGCTGGGTTCAGCCGGATCACCGCGATACCGCGCAGACCGGTTTTGACGTGCTCAATCCGACTTTCAACCAAGTCTATTGGGATACGGACGCGAACGCGAAAAACCAGTTGCTCTCGCTCATCCAGGGTCTCGACCTGTTTGGGGGTGAATTGTGCCTCGGGAGAAACAAAGCTCACGTATGCAGGTATCGCATATTCCGGCAATGCGTCGAGCACGATGCGAGCCTCAGCTCCAATGGGCAAAAGTCCGGCTTCACGCGCCGGAAGAAAAACTTCCATGTAAACATTCTCAAGGCCAAGAATAGTCAGGATTGGTTCGCCTGCGCCAACGACCTCTCCGGGTTCTGCAAGCCGGTAAAGCACGCGGCCGGGCAAAGGTGCCACTAAAGCGCTGTCTCCAATCTGTGCTTCGATCCTGCGTACTTCCGCCTCAGCGGCAGCAATACGGCTTTCTGCGGTTGCAACTCGGGCTTTGGCGGCGCCCAATACTGCTGTAGCAACCTTATGAGTGGTATCGCGATCTTCAAAAATTGTTTTAGAGATATTTTGACCTGCCAGCAACGCCGTGGCACGATCAAGCTCTTGCTCGGCCCTGCGCTGTTCGCTTTCGCGTTGCACAACGAGCGCTTCTGCTTCGGCCCTTGTCTGATTTGCCAAGGCTACTTCGGCTTTAGCCCGGTCCAGGGCCGCAGATAGCTCGTCTATGTCCATTTCAGCCAGGATTTGACCGGCTGCAACCATACTGCCCTCTGTTGCCGTTACCGTCGCAACCCGACCTGCATTAGTTGGTGCTATTTCGACTTGTTCCGCTTCAACCCGCCCGTTCCCTTTCACAAATCCGACCGGTAATTCATTGCCATCCTCGGCAACAACGACATACAGCAACGCACCAGCAATTACTAAACCAGCCAAAATAAGAAAAACCGATAGGTTTTTGGTCATAGCGTTTCACCTGAAACAGGGTTTCTGGCGCAGAGTTTAGTGTCTCAAAAGACTCAAAGCCTTGTTTTGGATCAAAACCGATCCGGGCACCTCAGTTCCAAGCAATTGTTTGTATGAACACTGGTTTGGGTGTTGCAGGCTCTTTCGCGGTGGGTTGGAAGAAGTAGACGTGAAGCGCTTTTGTTATCAGTTTGCTATTGAAACGGGTTGTCTTTATGGCCGCCCCGGCTTGGCCTACACTGACAGGACCTCAGAAATCGAGATTTCGAGAAAGGTTCTGCCATGATACGCTTCTATAGAAACTGGACGTGCGAAGGTCATGTTTTTCGAGGCAGCTTTCTGGCTATCGACGCGACGGTTTTGGCATGAGAGATACGATCAGCCCCTCACCAGAACTGGCCGCTATAGTGGCACGATGGATCAACGCCTACGGTCGGGGCGATGGGGAGACGGTGGCAAATCTTTTTTCTGATGACGCTGCCCTGTCATACTTTGGCTCAGCACACGGCGAAGCCTGGAAGGGCGATGCGCTGCGTCGCGGTATGGAGCAATACATCGGTGAGGTTCCACGGTTCAAGTGGCACCCAAAAGACCTGAGAGGATTTGAATGCGGATCACTCGGTTGGGTCGAATGGGAAGCAAGCATTGAGGGTATTGAAACAGGACAGATCGCGCACCTACGTTCTACGGTCATTCTGAAACTCGACAAAGGATCCTGGAAGATTGTGCACGTTCACAATTCCCTACCGGTCAACAACGTAGAGGGATTTGGGTATGAGGCCAGAGGCTTTGAGGAACTGCTTGATGCCGCCCTCTCTACACCCCACGAACTCGGCCAAAGTGGTATAGCGACCATCATGTTCACCGATATCGCGGACAGCACAAAAATCGCTGAGGCTATAGGCGATACGCTTTGGAGCGACGCCCTCGGAAGACATCTGCGACTTGTCGAAACGCAGATCGTCGGGAGTGGTGGACGTACGGTGAAATCACTGGGAGACGGGGTGATGTCGTCTTTTGCTTCCGCAAGGGCAGCATTGCTGGCAGCTCAAAATATTCAACAGGCGAACGCGGCGGAAACAAACGAGCCAAAGTTGCGGGTTCGCATCGGCTTGCATACCGGCGAAGTGATAACTTCTGATGCTGATCACTTCGGGACCGTTGTCAACAAAGCAGCACGTATAGCCGCCCTGGCAGCACCAAGTGACATCCGCGTCTCGGATGCCACACGGATCATGGTGGGCGGATCACAGGAGTTTCAGTTTGCCGAGCAAATGACTGTTCCGCTTAAAGGTCTCGAAGGAGAGCATACAATTTTCAAACTCAACTGGCTTGAGACAACTTGAGACCGTAAGCATGAAAACAGAAATCCCAATGCAACGAATAATGTACTCGAGTGAGGTCCCAATCTAGACACCCAAAGCTTATGTTAACATGCAATTTGATAGCCTAATCGGGAAGCCGGGTTGCAAAGCGGAGCGGCGCCAACATGACTTCTGAAAGCAAAATAACTTATCTTTCTGACGAAGACTTGGAAGGTTTAGGGATCCAACCTTCGGAAGTTGCCGACGCGATTGAATCTGCGCTGATAGCCAAGGCAAGTAAGCAGCTTCATACGTCCCCTAAGACAGCCATTTTGCCCGGGGATGGACGGTACGCAATGTCGACCTTGGCAGTAGGAGATGATGGGTTCATCGTGACCAAACAGGTAACGGTGTGTCCGAACAATCCGGCAAAAGGGCTCCCTGCGATTAACGGCGCTATCATTAATGGACGGGCAAACCGGGGTTCTCCGGGCAGTCTTAGGGGCAAATTGGGTAACGGCTGTTAGAACAGCGGCGCTGTCAGTCGTCGCCGCGCGTCGACTTGCTGATCCAAATGCTGAGACAGTGGCTTTTGTTGGGGCCGGCGTGCAAGCTCACTCCCATTTAGTTGCGTTTTCCGAGGTTTTCCCATTGAAAAGCATTCGTGTGTTCGGACGTGGCAAAGCGAATGTCGACAAGCTTTGTCGCCGGGCTCGGGATATGGGCCTTGAGGCCCAAACAGCCACCAGTGCCAAGGACGCCTTGCGGGATGCCGATCTGGTAGTGACATCAATAACTTTGGACTATTCCATCGAACCTTTTCTGGATGCCCGATGGCTAAAGCCGACTGCCTTCGCCGCCATTACAGATGCCTGCATTCCGTGGCTTCCAAAGGGTATGACCGCTTTCAAAACCGTTATTGTTGACGACCGAAAACAGGAATCTGAAAGCGACAAACCAATGCTGCCATATCAGCGGGTAACAGGGGACTTGACGGAAATTGTCTCGGGAGCAGTCGATACCACTTTAAGCGAGAAACCGGCTGCATTCGCTTTCAGAGGGATTTCTTTGGGAGATTACGCCACAGCGGTACTCGCAGTTCGTCGTGCCGCCAAGGTACGAGCTCGGCAAAAGTAGGAATCTTTCGGCTTTGGGCTCAGCGCTGCCATTTTCTGCGATGAGCATGATTGACCGCTCGCAGCCCTGAACGGTCTTTCAAAACTGGAAATAACACCTCAGCTACCGTGGCTCGCTGCGACCGATTTTATGTTAAAGTAAGCAGGCATCAATTGGAGATTGTTGGCTCGGAGCAACGGAGATGGAACGCAAATTAGCGGCCATTCTGGCCACCGATATAGTCGGTTTCGCGGGATTGGTATCACGCGATGAAAGCGGAACATTAGCTAAGTTGGTTCGACTAGAACGTGAAATCATCGGCATGCAGGTGGAAGCAAACCGGGGTCGTGTTTTTAAGTCTACTGGCGATGGGTTTTTGGCTGAGTTCTCGAGTGTCTTTGAGGCGGTCAATTGCGCAATTAACATTCAAAGAGCCTGCGCACGCGAAGCACGCCGGTCGAACAGTGACGACCCTCTCATCTTACGCGTCGGCGTTTCTCTCGGTGATGTCGTTGTACACGGCGACGATATTCTCGGAGACGGCGTAAATACTGCGGCACGGCTTGAAGCAATAGCGGAACCAGGTGGAATCGCGGTTTCAGGAGAAGTAATGGCGCAAATAGCGGGCAAGATAGATCTTCCGCTGGCGGATTGCGGTCACAAAAGACTCAAGAGAACTGATAGTCCAATACATGTCTACATGACCGTTTCAGAACCCGGAGAAGAGGGAGGTTTTCTGGATTTTGATGAAGATGAATTGGCCAAAACCTTAATAACTGGTGGCTGCATCTGTGGGTTGGTACGGTATGAAATAAACGCGCCTGCCATAAGCACCGGGTATTGCCATTGTAGTTGTTGCAGAAAATTTTCTGGTTCAGCAGTTAATGCATGGGCGGCTTTTCCCGCTTCTGCTGTTCGATTTCTCACCGAGGAACCTCGATACTTCGCAACTACGCCGATAGCAAATCGTGGCTTTTGTGCCAGATGCGGGGCAAGCCTAACTTATAAGCTCGTGAAGCCACGAGAAACGGCCTATCTGGTCCTGCATACTTCGAGCCTCGACCAACCGGAAAACTTTGCTCCTTCAGTCCACTCTGGAATAGAAAGCAAAATGCCTTGGTTTGATATTTTGGATGATTTGCCGCGGACAAGATCTTCAGACTCCAGAGTTTTGCAAGAAGCATGGTCAAGTGTCGGTCTACCAGACCCTGAAACTTGGGGACCTTTGGCTAAGCCGCCTGAGGTTTTTTAGTGATCGAGCGATTTCTGCTTTATCCGCAAAGAGAACATTCCTAGCGTTTGAGAAATTGACAACATCGAGCCCAATGCGGGCGCCCATAAGACGTTAGCGCTGCTGTACAGCGACCGACCGCTCGGAGCCCAGATCGGTCGGTCGTTTTTTCTAGATTTCCAGTGTCCCCGGCTCACGATCTACTGATCGGCTTGATTTCCATTGAGGCCATGTCGCGGCGGTCAACAGTTCTAATATGCGACAGCACCTCCATCTCGAAACTTTCCTTGAAGGTAAAGGGACCCAAATGGCCAGCACCTTTCAGAACCTTTAGTTCAACAAGCTTGCCTTGGGATGCCAGAAGTTCCGCGATGCGCTTTGTGTGCACATGCGTCTGCGATCCGCGAATGATCGTAGAGGGAACTCCCTCAGAAAGAATGTATTCTGGGTCAGGTTCTTTCAGAAGCGCATCGAAATCGCTTGGGGCTTTGTGAACCCAATCAATCATAGCGCACCTGCGTTCGCGACTCAGGGCTTGCCAAGAGCCAAGTCCTCCCCAAAAATCAGTGAAAACCTGTGCGCTAAACTCTTCGCATCCCTCTTCTATGCCAGTTCGTATTGCGTTTGTGAGGCTAACAATCTCGGAATACAATAAACCGTCAGTCACCTCTCCGGCTTTCAGTAGGCTGAACAAAGTTGGTTCATAGAGACAAAGTGATCGAACAAGGTCGGGTCGAGCTCTGGCGATATGCAAAGCCAGTGCTCCTCCATAGGAGTGTCCAATCAAGTGAGCGGGCCTGCCAAGCTTCTCTATCTCGGTGATAATCGAAGCAGCTTCGTTTTCCAATGTGAACGGCCCGTCCGGGATTTTATGACCCCTAGACAGGGTTCCTATTAGGTCGGGTGCTATTGTTTTGGTTTCTTCGCTCATCCGGGCAAACAGATTGCGCCACTGGCTTCCGTCAGCGCCAGAACAATGTAGCCCCACGCAGGGAGCAGGCGATATTTGGGACCAGCACGGCCAAGCGTGTAGTGATGCGTCAAATTGCTTATTCATGTGATGACCTCCATTCTGAGTTTCACAACGGTGTCACTCATCTGGCCTTCAACCTATCGGACACATGTCCCGGCTAGACTCAAACCGACGGGAAATTGATGGGACATTTGCCCCAAATTGACTAAAAAAAAGACATGCGAACCGTTAGATACACTTCTTCAAGCGATGGTACGTCGCTGGCGTGGAGCAAATCCGGAACCGGCCTACCAATGGTAAAGGCGGCTAACTGGCTCACGCATCTCAGTTATGATCTAGACAGTCCAATTTGGTCTCACTGGATCGAATTGCTAGAAAGTCAATTCACCCTTGTTCGATATGATGAGCGAGGCTGCGGATTATCTGACAAACGAGTTGAGAATCTGGGTATTGATTACTGGGTTGATGATCTCGAAGCTGTAATCGACGCCGCTGAAATAGACGAACCAATTTATCTTCTGGGTATTTCTCAGGGCGCTGCGACTTCTATCGCGTATTCGCTGAGGTATCCCGGCAGAGTCGCCGGGATGGTACTCGTTGGAGGCTATGCAAGGGGCAGCAACCACCGCGGATCGGTTGCCGCCAAAAACTACAAGACTGTTATCGATGTATTTCGCCTGGGTTGGGAGAATGACAACCCAGCGTTTCAAGATGTATTTACATCAAGATTTCTTCCTGGTGCGCCGTCCGAACAACGCTCTTGGTTTACAGAACTTTGCCAAAAGACCGTTTTGCCTGAGACAGGGGCCGACCTGCTTATGGCGCGCGCTGACGTTAATGTTGAAAGTCTATTGCCAAAGGTTTCAGTTCCAACACTGGTGATCCATTCAAGGAACGATCAGGTTATTCCGTTTGAAGAAGGACAACGTCTCGCTCAGAATATTCCCGGAGCGACAATGTCTGCTTTAGAGGGAAAAAATCACATTATCCAACGCGATGAACCTGCCTGGCGCGCTTTTTCCAAGAGCTTGCTTGAATTTACATTTTCCGGTCAAACGACGGACTTTAACGATTTGACAAAGCGCGAGCAGGACGTGCTGAGACTCATCTGCCAAGCAATGAGTGGTAAAGAAATTGCTAGAAGTCTTCAAATGAGTGAAAAAACCGTTCGAAACCACACAAGTAAAATCTACGCCAAACTTGAACTGCAAAACAGACAGCATGCAATTCGCACGTATGGGCATCTGTTCTGATTAGAGCATGAAACTGCAAACCTATTAATCTGATCTAACGTGGCAATGTTAGCTTTGTCCGCAGAGCAATCGTTCACGCCGAGCGCCGCGAAGGTTCGATTGCCGTTCGCCGCTATTCACTTCAACGACTGTTCGCAGACCAAATTGGGCATTCTTCCAGCGGCAAAAAATATGTTTCCACATGTTGCATGCTTGCTATGACTTGCCGCTGGTCTACAACTGGTGTCGTCAATCAGGAATGCCTGCGGCTGCCAGCATTTTATAGTAGGCGTCATAGATTTCTGGTTTTGCGATAGAGATACGAGCGCGCATATGCCGGAACATTGAAACGCTAAAATCGGGTTCCCGTGACATGTGAATACGTGCGAGTTCTCTAGCTCGGCTCCCATTGCCGAGAGCCATTTCCGCCACAAGTTCGTTCAGGCGAAAGACAGTCACAGTATTATGAAATGCACGCATTTTTTGGGCAGTTTCTCTTAGATCGCGCCAGTTCCCTTCCGCGATTTGCGACAGGCTGATACCCATGTGGACCCGGTAGTTTAGTGGGTCATTCGGGTTAAGTCGGAGCGCCTCCCTGGCATGTGCCTGTGCCGTTTGTGCTTGGCCCATCAGGCCATGCAGTACGCAACTGGATCCCCAGGCTGAAACGCAATTTGGGCTTCTCTCGACGACTTGATCCACAAGTGACAAACCGTACTCTGTATCCTCCGACAGAAACGCGAGTACGTAACCGGCATATGCTTGCGCCTCTAGGTCAAGATGTAATGTCGCCAGAGCCTCATGTGCCAGCTGAATTGCGTAATCAAATCGGGCCTCGTTTGGACGCGTATCCGGGTTCCATAGCAAAGTGCGGATCCAGCCTCGAAGAGCGCTTGCCAATGGGTACTCACTTGAGAGTGAAAGAGCTTTTGACAAATGGTCGTCTGCTTCAGTGAAATTGAACCTGTAGATCAAGGACTGCGCACGTAGGAAGTGATCATAGGCTCCAAGGGTGTCAGGGCGCTTGTGAGCGGCACGGTCTATTTCAGCTTGTCGGATACCTGGCGCAATCGAAGCAACGACAGCCTCGGTAATCTGGTCCTGAAGCTCAAAAACATCATCGAGCTTGCCATCGTATCGATCCGCCCAAACATGAGACCCGGTTTCCGCATCAATCAGCTGACCCGTGACACGCAACCGGTCACCAGCGCCGCGAACGGACCCTTCCAATATATAGCGGACACCAAGCTCTCGGCCGATACGACGCACATCAACCGAAAGCCCTTTGTAAGAAAAAGAGGAGTTTCGGGCGACCACGAATATCCAGGGCACTCTGGACAAGCTGGTGATTATATCTTCGGCTATACCTTCTGCAAAGTAATCCTGTTCAGCGTCAGGCGACAGATTGTCAAACGCCAATACGGCCACCGAAGGCTTGTCTGGGCGAGATTGAATTATCGGGGATTCAGTAGCAAATGCTGTTTGTACCGAGTAAGCAGTTACAGGGCGTGTGATATTCTTCAGATATTGCGGCCCCAATTCGGTGAACGATACATCCACCTTACCCACAAGGTCTTCGTAAACCCGACCTGAAACGATGATCCCTCCGGGAGGAGCAAGACCTTCCAGCCGGGCCGCGATGTTGACGCCGTCACCAAGAACATCACCGTCGTCATCAAAAACATCGCCCGCGTGAATTCCCATACGGAATTGCATTTCCGGACTTTGCCCGCGCGCCCCGTTCCGCTCAGCCATCTGACGTTGCATCGTTTCCGCACATGCCAGCGCATCTACAACCGAGGAAAACTCTGCAAGAAAACCGTCACCGGTTCTTTTGAATAGGCGTCCGCCATTCAGGCCGACATGCGGCTCCAGCGCCCTAAAGTGGCCCCTATATGTGTGCAATGCGGCTTCCTCGTTAGCACTGACAAGCGCGCTATAGCCAACAACATCAGCCACGAGTATGGCAGCCAAGTACCGCTCCAAACAAAATCCTCCCGCGTATCCATTGTGAAGGAGTGTCAAAGGGATATTAGGGGTTTCGCGCATAAATCGCGATCAATATTCAATGAACATCAGTGACCGAATAACGACACGCAAGCTTTTTGCTTTTGGGTAAATTAGGCAGAAGCGGACCTCGAAAAACCGAACTTTGTAATTTCGACTTTACACCGCAGCACAGGCACTGGAGCAAGGTGCCGCGTATGACTGCCTTGAGGGCAAAACGAGCTTCTAGCCGCGAATGCAAGGTTTTCGCTTGGCACTTTGAAAGGCCTTCCTACTCGGGTGCCATCAAAATTCTAGGTTCAGCGCCGCATGCTTGCTATCGTTTCATTAAGGGTCCATTGGCGGAAATCAGAATGACGATACGGGCGTCTTCAAGGAAGGCATTCGAGTACAGAACACGTCTCACCGACAATCGGATTTGGGACATGTTCGCGCTGCGCCAAGGAGATGTGATTGTTGCAACACCGCCAAAGTGCGGAACAACATGGACACAGGCCCTTGTGCTGTCGCTCTTGTTTGAAAAGCCTGGTATGGACAAGGTCATGGATGATCTGTCGGTTTGGCTCGACCCTGCGTTTCGAGATCAACTCCCTATAGTTCGAATGTTCGAAGCTCAAAACCACAGAAGATGCATCAAGACCCATACGCCTTTTGACGGCATTCCTTTCGATCCAGATTGCACCTACATCGCGGTGTACAGACACCCAATCGACGCACATTTTTCGATGCGCCGACATGTGGCAAACCTGAAGGAAGACCTGATCCAAGACAGGTTCCCGGATAAGCCGACAGCTTCATTCGCACTTTTTGTTGGTGAGACCGTTCGAGAGGAGATGGCCGATGGGATCACCCTTGAGGCCATCGTTCATCACTTCAAGTCCTTCAAGTCAAACATCCAACATCCCAACATACACATTTTCCACTACGCCGATATGCGGCGCGATTTACTCTCTCATACCAGAAAGCTAGCTTCCGTACTCGGCCTCAAAATTGACGATGAAATGTTGGCCGCAATTGCGGAAAGTATGCAATTCGAGAACATGCAAGCTAATGCGCGCGCGAGTGCCAAAGAAAAAACACAACGGTCCACAACCTTCAAAGACCCGTCAGCCTTCTTCGATAGCGCAAGCAGTCGCAAGTGGGAGGGCAAGCTTTCAGACGAAGACCTTCGTGCCTTTCACAAACGTCTTGCAGAGTTGCTTCCGGAAGACGATGCGCGATGGCTTCAGTCTGGCGGAGAGCTTACTGCTTAGGACGTTGCTCGCTGAATAAATTAAGATAGCCGCTCTGGGGTCGTCTCGGCCATCTGGGATTTTTTCCGGATGACCCGTAACCTCGATGAGCGGTCATTCATGGCCAGCGACCGCGGCCAGGGTTTGCGCTTACCAACAACGGCCGTTCGCCGCGGTTTCGCCAGATGACTCAAATGTGGACGAAGCGGACCTTGCAAAGTTTGGTGGTCGAGACCGACTTTGGGCATGGTTTATGGTAAGATCCATGCAAGTGCTGCGAGGGAGAGTACCATGATCGACGCTGAACAGCGATTGTTAGACCACAACATCATTTTACCTGCGCCGCTAAAATTGCCTGTTGGTATGGTGTTGCCATTTCCGTGGATTAACGTTCGGGGCGACCGGGCGTTCGTATCTGGTCATGGACCACAAGAAATAGACGGTACTCCGGCCGCGCCATTTGGAGCAGTCGGAGAAAATGTGTCTGTGGAAGAGGGCTACGCCTCAGCACGCAAAGTCGGGCTTTCTATTCTCGGCAGTCTAAAGCGCGAACTTGGCAGTCTAAACCGAATAACGGGGTGGTGCCGAGTTCATGGGATGATAAATTGCAAATCTGGCTTCAGCGATACGCCTGCGGTTCTCAACGGTTTCACGGATTTGATCATTGACGTCTTTGGAGAAGAGATTGGCCGCCATTCACGTACGGCGGTCGGGGTGGCAGGCCTACCAATCAACTTCCCAATTGAAATCGAAGCAGAGGTTATTGTCTCAACGGCCTAGAATACACGTAAATCCGGAACGACCTACTGGTCAAAAAGGAGCAGGAATGTCGCTGCGCCGGGCAGAAGTACTGTATGGAAGAAGGCATTTGGGTGAGCCAGAAAGGAGACTTCATGATTAAGTTTATGCCTAAGTTTCTGATTGTAACGGCGCTTTGTACGATCCAATATTCTCAATTAGCACTCGCGCAAAGTCACACTCACGACGCTGAAATCACGCCATACGCCGGTCTGCAATCCAGGACCATCAAAAGCTTATCTGAGACCGATCTAGAAGAGCTGCGGCGCGGCGGAGGTTGGGGTTTTGCTTTACCAGCGGAGCTGAATGGCAAACCAGGCCCAGCACACTTGCTCGAATTGCAAGATGAACTTGGACTTTCGAAGGATCAGGTGGAAAGAATTGGCACGATCCAATCTGAAATGCGCAAACAGGCAATCGTCGCAGGCGAGCGGTTTATTGAGGCCGAAGCGGCGTTAAGTGAAGCGTTTGCCGGTGACCAGCTTGACTTAGCCGAGTTAAACAAACTTGTTAAAGCGGCAGAAACGGCCAGGGCCGAATTACGACTGGTTCATCTGTCCCGGCACCTGCAAACAACACCGCTGTTGAGCGCAGATCAAATCCAGCAATACAGCATTCTAAGAGGGTATGCGAACGACCCGTGCTCCAATGTGCCCGAAGGCCACGACCCAACCATGTGGAAAAAACACAACGGTTGCAGCTGAATCCTTTTGAAATCAGCGGAAACTAATGTTGGACATGGAGCTGGGAAATCTGATTGCCCTTCATCCAATCTCTCAGCTATGTCGAGCAAACACACTCGTTGTTCCATCCAGACCAACGAGCAAGGTTTCATAAGGTTCTCGTTCGTCTGAAGAGTCCATGCCGGGTGAACCCATCGGCATGCCTGGAACTGTTAGGCCGAGGCCTTCAGGATGTTCGGACAAAAGTCGATTTATGTCTTCTGCCGGGACATGACCTTCGACAAAATAGCCCCCAACAAATGCAGTGTGGCAACTGGAAAGCTCATCTGAGATTTTCATTTGTTCTTTAAGCGACCACAGCTGCTCCTGCCCTACGTCTAGCGTATCGGCACGAAATCCTGCGGAAATCAGGTGATCTACCCACGCGGCACAACAGCCGCAGGTTGGAGTCTTGTAGACTTTGATGAGTGGGGCTTCTTGTCCGACGGAAGGAGTAGCCAACACTGCTGCTGTACCCGCAAGTAAAAATTCGCGTCGTTTCATTGGTCTCTTCTCCGCTTCCTCATGGGACTACACATCTGTAGGTGCGCTCATAACGCTGCATTCCCAACATTGATTTCATTGAAGAAAATCTTGGAAGCTTGCCCATAACTCTGCGCGGTATTTGCGCATAACTTTGCACGATTTGCCCATAAGTTTGCGTGCCACAGAGAACCCATCGAACAAACCAGCTCCTATGGCTTATCTGCAATTCTCAAATGCAGTTTACTCCCAATCGCCAGCAGACGAGCGCCACGTTTTAGCGTCCGCATCCCAAACACTGGCCGTGACGCAAGGCGTTGGGTTTATTCCGTCGCAATTGGATCCATGAATATCTGCCACAACAACGCGTTGACGCCCAAAATCAACGACTGTCCAGCCTTGGTTTAGCAAGGAGTGCACCTCTTCGCTTACCCAAAAGTGCGACATGCATCCGCCAGTTCCGCAGTAAAGAGATGCGGCGCTCGAACACGCAAAACCAGCCTCATTCAAAACCCAGTCGCGTTGTAGATCTCCGTCGAGATCGACCCTTTCAACCGCACCCCAATCTAAGTCAAATTGACCGTCGTTGAACTCCGCACAGGCTCGTGCCGCCAGACCAACCTTCGCCTGCAAACCGGGCGGAAGTTGCGATACATCAGCCGCGACAGCTGGTGAGGTCCAGACAAGGCCCGAAGCAAGCATAACCCCGGCGAGCAAACATTTCATCAGACGCGCTATTTGGGAAGCTGGTTGGAAGGAGGTATCAATTGCACTGATCATACCTGTAGTCCCCATATTCCAGCCAGTTTGCCGAGCCTTCGCTAAAAATCAGAAACTCGGACCTGTCTTCCCCAAGTAGGGCTACGACAAATCCGGCCGGCGGCTCAGAGTTTCCGAAGTAACTGTAGGCCGTCATTGCTCTGATTGAATCACCGTTGACTGTTACTCGCGCGTCCCAGTCTCCCTCAGGGTTGTCCAAAATCACGGGTTCGATCACGCGTTTTATCGCTCCGCCACCACAATAGACGATGCCTTCGGGGGGTTCGTAGGAGGCCCCCTGGCTAGGACCTGAATCGCAGGCGGAACGAAGGGACCGAATTGCCGCGCTGGAGCCTTTTAAGTCAAAGATTCCGTAGCTGACATCTTGATCAATCATCGACAGGTTAACCGATGCATTGGCCGCAAGCTGGTCCAGTACAAAACCATAGTCCTCTTGACTATTGAAACTGACCTCGACGGGAAAATTGTCGACGATCTGCAAAGCCGCGTTTTCTGCGCCAACTTGAAATGCCCCAACTTCGGTGGTGCCGTTCTTCAAAAATCGAATGGAAAGCCCCTGCTTCTCCACAATGTCCTGGCTGTCCTCATATCCAGCCGGTGCAAAGCGGATACGGTTACACTGAAGTTCCAGCGTCATGTTTCCAGATTGAATAAATGCATTGGGATTGGGCCCGGAACTAAACGACCACTCCGCTGATGCTGTAGTCGCCATAACCACCATCAGCGTCCCAGTGGAAATCGTTTTGAAACTCATTTTCTCTCTCCATGGTGTTGCGGTTCGGACTTTCATTCAGCAGGAATCCGGCCCGTTACCTGGGCAACCAGGTCAGGAAACAGGTGCGCCGTATTCGTTTGCGCCTTCTTGGGAAGGTCGCGTCAGCCACCAGATCATCAGGATGGACAGAACCAATTGAAGAATTGAGACAACAACAATACCGGTTACGCCCAGGACGGCCGCAGGTCCTCGCAAGGCATCGGGGTTTTCGGTCCCTTGCTCCAATACCGAGAAGAACGCCACCCCACCCAGCATAACAAAAAGCGTTGTAATGCTGAGCGCCATCGGCAGCAGCAAGTACCAGCCAGGTCGTCCTGTATCATGCAGCCGTCTCCAACCGGCAGCCAGCATAGGTATGAGAACAGCCAGTTGGAAAACAGAGGACAGAACCCGAGATCCTTGCCCAGTTTCTGGGTTGGTCCCGAATATGATCGTATCCAGCACAGCTAAACCAGCACTCACGAGCACCACAAACAAGAAGAACCACCAGTATTCTGAGCGTATAGCCCGACCGGAGAACTGGAAGTATTTCGAGAAACACGTCTTAACGGCTTCACCAAATCCCATCTTTCAATCCCTTCATTGTTTTTGTGCGGCCTCAAATCGCTTCGCCGCTCAGGGGAACACACTCTTAGCTCCCACTTACTTTTTTGTTTGAACGCAGAGGCCTATCGTACGAGAGCGTAGAGAAATTTACGCGCGGAAAAAATATTGATTTATTAGAAATTAGATTCAAACATGCGAATTCGACGCAACTTTCATTTTACCTCCGTTGTTGTCGTTGCTGCTCGCTTTGCCGAGCCCTTCCGACTGCTGGAGTGAGTGCTGGCGGTCGGAAGGCACTTTACAATGATTGAGCGCTGGGAGGACGCGATGCTCAGACTAAACGTACTCGCCCTCTGTCCAGAGTTTGCTCTAGCATTTGCTAGTGACGTCATTCGGCCTTCACACGTTATTGTCGGCCCCGATAGTCAACGAAATATCTTCCCGCCGACCAAGCCCCCCGCGGCAAGTTTTGGGAATGGTAGTCACAGGATCAAGGTATGTTCAATTGGCTGCACAGACGCGGGAGCTTCAAACAAGCGCATCCAATTTCACTAATTTCAAGGGAACCAGAGGGAGAAGAAAATGTCTAACAAGATGGTGATGATTGCAGGCGCGACATGTTTCGCACTGCTTGCGGCCTGCGACGATACGAGTACATCAAGCGCGTCCGCCGAGCTCACGCCGGCTCAGCAGGCGTGTTTGCGAGATGTAGCAAGCACAACAAACAATTCACAAGTCGTGGTGCTCTCATCCGCATTTAGCGAAGCTGGAACACAAGTCACTGTCGGTGTTGGTGAGGATCGTGCTCCTTGGAATTGCATTGCTTACAGTGATGGCGCGACAGCTGGTATCGAGTTCCTGGGCGACGAAGGCGCATTGTGACCTGTCTGCTGCGTAGCTGAAAACGGCTGCGCAGCACTGGCTTGATCAGCTGAGGCTCGACTTGGTTTGTAGAACCACCATCATCGTATTCGCGGTCATGTACCTATTGGCGTTGGTTGCATTCTTGACGGGCACATTTGGCTGGTTGGGACAGGAACGAGACCCTTTGTCCGGAGTGTTCCTGCTGCCGTTGGGACTACCTTGGATACTTGTGGCGGACTTATTTTCGGATTCCGCCAAGCCGTGGTTCGCGGCGATTGCTCCGGCGCTCAACCTGTTAGCGCTGGTTTTGATTTGCAGATGGGCACGCAGATTGCGCCAGTAGTGGTGGCTGAACTCTTTCTCACCAAAAGGGAGGAAAACATGGGAAAAGTAATCTTGGGAATTGTGATCGGGCTCGTCCTCGGCGTGGTTGGGGCGATGACCTTGGGTGGCGGGGCCGCGGTGGGTGTCGGCGTTGCGACAGGCTTGTCCGCCGGTGTCTGCACCACATTGAAAGGAGCACAAGCTGAGAACCTTATCACCGCCGAGCAAGCGGATCAGATCCTCAACCGCGTAAATTCCGAAATGGCGTCACTGCAAGGAATTGAAACGACGGACGAGATCGTCGGCAGCGCGCAGGCATGCGATGAATTTCTGTCAAAGTTACGAGACGCGAAGTGAGGTTCCGCTTTGTACGGAACAAAACTCTAAGGATCAGCCAGCAAGGGACCATCTGATGAAATTCGCTGTACTCAAATTCCTCGCACCGATGTTCGCAATCGCAGGCACGGCTTCTTTTGCAATGTCTGAAGCAGACGACGCGTGTATCGATCATTTGCGACAGGTTGGAGGACCAGACGGTCAATCAGGTACGATTGAAAGCTCAGAGTTCTCAGAAGCGGGCACGCTCGTCATGCTACGAGACGCAGGCGGAACACTTTGGCGCTGCATCGCGTACAAGGATGGTAGCATCGGCGAGATGTCGGTTGTCGAAGCGATGGATGATGGCGGTGGAGCCATGGCAGGCGCCGCCGGGTCTACTGGTAGCCAACGTGTCAAATTCGATGCTGGTTCCACCGGCGCCGAACTCGTTGGCCAACTCGCCCCCGGAGCTTCCCAGCAATATGTTCTCGGCGCAAAAAACGAACAGTTCCTCTACGTCCGCGTCGCTCCGCGAAATGGCTCCTTGGACTACGTCATTCGTAACCCCGATGGTTCTGAACTGTTGGGACTAATGTCGGCGGACAAGGAGTATCGAGGGCAGCTTTGGCAATCTGGTGATCATTTTGTGGAGGTTATCAATCGCAGCAACTCTTCCGTCGGCTACAACGTAATTTTCGGAATTGAATAGGTGATCGACCAGAAGACCTTGAACACGTTCTTAAAACAGCCAGGAAAAAAACACATGAGAACCAATGTCCTAATGGTGATCGGCGCGGTATGTATTTGTGCACTGGCAGCATGCGACGAGAGTGACGGATCGGTGGATGCAAGTGCACCAACTGTAGGCAGCGCTAGCGATCTTTCGTCATTTGAAGGGGCAAGAGCGGGCCAAGCTGAAATGGGCATCCAAAGTCTCGGATTTGAACTCATCCGAAGCGAAGGTCTGACCTCGTACTGGTTTAACAAGGATACTGGTGCATGTGCTCGGATCACGACGTCTGAGGGAAGGTACTCAGATGTAGCTATGCTGCCATCAAGTGACTGCTAACAAAATTCCATCAATCCCAAATCTGAAAGAAGGAGCTCTAACTTGCAATTCGACCTGGCACATGCAGTGGTCATCATTGCCGCTCTAGTAATCACAAACCTGGCATTAAAATCGGCTGGCGTGATAAACGAAGACAACAAGCACCAATGGAACTGGAAAGTTGTTCTAGCCTACTTCGTAGTCGTCGTTATCATCAATCTGGTGTGGCCCATCTAAAGTTTCACAGCGGAAAGCTAACTGCCCACTTGATATGGTTGTCGTGAACTAGCCTTTCCGAGAGATTATCAGGTCGCAAGAGTTTGAGCATCAAAGGTTCAAGTATAGAAAGGAGTTCGCATGCGGTTTTTGGCGTCCCTCATATTCATTGGTGTTCTCGCAACCGCTGCGAATTCTGACGTGACCAGTCGAAATGGCGGTCCAAGCAACAGTCAAATGCTTTCAAAGGGTGGTGACGGAGGCGTTGACGGTGTCGCTTTCTTTCGACCAGTCTTAAGCGGAGTCTTGTATCGATCCGGTTTCAAAGGCGGTGACAAGGACCGAACGGGCCTAAGTAACGGTCAACGCAAAACTCTGTGCGGTGAAGGGTTTTCAACCGGGTTTTATGCCGACTTCGGCAAAAACACTGAATACGGTCGCACCAGTTGCGGAAACGGATCCTTTGACTATCAGAGCGCCAGATCCTCCCGACCCGATGCTGTCATGGCGTCCATACACGAGGTGATTAAAAACCCAGGAAAGGGCCCTGTCCTGGTTCACTGCATGTGGGGCGTTCATTCCTCGGGTGCATTGTCGGCAATGGCGCTCGTTCAGTTTTGCGGTTGGACGGAGGAAAGGGCCAAGGAATATTGGAATGATGCCCGAAACGGGGCCCCATGTTCAGGCGGGTGCGACCAGTGGATAGACTCAAAATTCTCCAACTTCAGTGTCGACCCCAAGTTAAAAATCTCCACCGAACAACAGGCAGCGATTTGCCCTAAATGATACCGGGAGGACTATCCAAATGAAGTTCAATCTTCTGGGGTCATTTGCTTTAATTGCACCCACTGTCTTGTGGGCGAACGACGATGTTCTCGGTGAAGCCACGACATTTGATAGTCCCAACGGCCTTACTGAACGCTGTATTCGGATCGAAAAAGTTCCAACCGGCGAGTACAAGAACAGCGATCTTGAGGAAGAAACTGCCTATTGCGAGATCGATTTCTATGCCTCAAAAATTGCAATTTGCCCGAAAACCTGGAGCACCAGCCCAGGAATGGCCGTGTACGATATTTCGGAAGGACCCTACACAGGGAACCGTACTGAGTTCGAGAGAAACGCTTGCAAAGAGGGGAAGGCGGCGAAAGATCTGGCCAAGGACAGGGTGGCCAAATTCAAATCCACCATGAACCAAAAGGGCACCAGTGGAACCTTTTCCACCTCGTCGCTGCTTTACTATCATTTCTCCAGATATTTCGACACGACTGTAAAAGTTCCAGTCGCCGTTTGGCGTAGCATGGACGCCCAGGCGCACTTTTCCGAGGTCGCAGAGCCCGGCCTTGCGATTTCTGGCGGCTCTCATGGTGGGCGCATGAACCACGAAGGCTGGCGGGTCTTCGCGGCTGCGGATGCCGACCCGAACTCGTACCAGCCAACCGACGATCTGTTCACCGCAGATCGAACGCAAATATACGGTGCGCTGCTTGATAGCCCTGGGCATCGATACGGCTCGGAAATCAACGGCACCCGTAAATCTGGTTGGGGGAAAGGTCAGAACCGCGATTTTCAGGAAACGCCTGCTTTCTTGGCTTTGCGTTCTTCAAAACCCTTGCCAGAGGCCATTGTAGAGGGCGTTGGAGAAGGTCGAAGAGACCGGATGATCAACAAGGATCTCGGTCCCGATGTCAGCGACCAACAGATGGCATTTTGGATGCAAGAACTTACCGAGATTGTACTCCTCGATTTCATCTTTAGCCAGCAGGACCGCGTAGGAAACATAGACTTCACACCCTATTGGTATTGGGTCGAAGACGGAAAGCTGAAGCATAAGAAAGCCAAGCACCATGAGCCAAACGATGGAGACGTTCCCGACGACGCATTATTGATCCGTCGCAGCAATCTAAACGACAACGATGCTGGTGGGCGTGTCGAATACGCCAACTTCGCGAAATCTACTCAAATGCTGGAGAAAATTCGCCACTTCTCTCCAAGCACGTATCGGCGCTTGGTTGCATTGAATAGTGACCTTCAATCCCAAGGCCCAGTCTATGACTGGCTATCGCAAAGCTTTGGTTTGTCAGACAGTCAGATTGCACAAGTTGTCAAAAATACTGCGCTGGCAACGTCCATTCTCCAGAGCAATTGTTCTAGTGGTGATTTGATGTTCGACTTGGATCCTGTCGCATTCTTTTTGAGAAACGACACCGAAGTGGAGGCCGTGAACTGTAGTGACCCGTAAGCTTTCTACGCTCTTTTCGGCTATCATTTGGACCGCTATGGTCGCCTGCAAAGCGGCGGCATTGGATGTCATCGTCATATCGGATCTGAATGGAAGCTATGGTTCGGTAAGATACGATGCCCGCGTCGACAAGGCGATTGAGCGCATAATCGAGTTTGATCCAGATCTGGTTATTTCGACCGGAGATATGGTTGCGGGACAGCGCATTCCCAACTTGTCCGACAAACAGGTCAGGGATATGTGGAATGCGTTTCACGAGGTCGTATCAGATCCATTAGAGGCTGCCGGCATTCCATTTGCGGTCACACCTGGAAACCATGATGCCTCCGCCTACCGAGGGTTCGAGCGTGAAAGGAAAATATACGCAGAGGAATGGACGCCGAGAAAACCAGGCGTCGACTTCCTGGTTTCAGATGACTACCCGTTCTTCTACGCATTTGAGATGCAGGGCATTACGTTTGCGTCTTTGGATGCAACGACCCTAGGACCCCTATCCGGTGACCAGCAGGACCGGTTACAGGAATTGGGTGCAGACGGAGACCCGATTGTCACTTTCAGTCACCTCCCACTTTGGCCGTTCGCGATCCAGCGCGAACGCGAAATCATCGGTGACCCAACACTTGAAAAAATCTATCTGGAAAGCGGTGTTGTTCTGCATCTTTCAGGCCACCATCATGCCTTCTACCCCGGTTGGAAAGACGGTGTAGCTTACGTCTCTCAAGCTTGTTTGGGAGGTGGTCCGCGGCGGCTTATTGGCGATAGCGCCAGATCACCTCACAGCTTCACTCATGTTACGTTCCAGCCGAACGGAGAGTTTGAGATAGCCGTATATCGAGGCCCTGACTTCGAAAGGTCGGTAAACTTCAAGTCGCTCCCGAAAGAGATCAGATCCCCGAATGCGGTGTTGAAACGCTTAGACCTTGTGAAATGACTAGAGGTTGAGTTTCAGTTCGACTTTTTCAGGGACCAGATCATTTATCATCTCTTCGATCCGGGCTTCCGTCAGTCCACCCGAGGTGATGAAAAGCAATGAGACGCGAGACTTTCCGGGGACGTGGTGTTTTCTGACCAGCTTCCAGCCAGCGTCTGTGGCCATGGCTTCAATGGCTCCGGTGACTTTCAATGAGTGCTCTTCGTCCGAAGCTTTGAGCGAAATTTCCACACCCTTGTTTCGCCCTCCGAGCCAAATGAAACACCAACAAACAACCGCCACTAGTGTGGCCATCAGCGGCAAGCCCAAACCGACCGCAAGACCAAGAACAGTCACGATTATCATTTCGACAGTGTCCACCGGATCATCGAGATTGGAGCGGAACCTGAGCAACGCTCCGATACCAAAGATAACGAAACCGATCATTGACCCGTGCTGAACCACCAGGAAACCAACCGCCATGCCGATAAGCGCATACAGGAAGAAAAGCCTTGGCATAACTATATCGCGGACGCTTCTACGGGCTTTACGTCTCACCGGATGATATACGATCAAGCCAGCCAGAATGATCGTGACGATCACATCGAGAGTAAAGAAATACAGTTCCTGTTTGCCACGAAACTGCGTCCACCGGCGTTCGATAACGATTTCCGACCCCGAAGCCCCGGCCAGCATCGTCGCAGGGTCGACTTGTGACACCGCAGCACCTGGCAACAGCAGCATCAACAACACGGTCACAAATGTGAGGGTCGTATTCAACTTGTCTTCCTCCCTGCTCACGCCAAAGGCTTACGCTTAACCAAAGGCACATCGTGCCCTATTCAATTCAATCGCAACAGGCGGGATCAGGTAAAGAGATTACAGTGCATTCTTCGGACATCGTATCCGGACTGTGATACGAACGCTGATACAGGGATGTGGTCCAAGCGCGAGAGAATCCAATGACAGAAAACAGAGTGTTTTCGTCAAAAGCTGAAATTTCACGGTGTTTCTGCAAACTTAGACGACTCGCTTTTACGGCCAGCTCGGTTGCGGCAGCCTTCTTGCCTTGGACCAATTTTGCCTACGCCGAAAGTGCTGGTTTGGTTCTGGTCGATAAATTCAAGGTGGCAGACAAATCAGAGGGATTTTCAGAGCCTTCCGGTTTGGCAATGTCTAACGCTGAAGGCTTCTTGTGGTCTGTAAGTGATGCCGAACCTAAACTGCACCTACTCAGAGTCGACGGGGTATTAGGAAACTCTTTCAAGTTGCCAGCATTGGCAGGATCAGATTTGGAGGGTGTTGCACCTCGAAAGGATGGGTCTGTTTTGGTGCTTCAGGAAACTGACCGATCAATTCTAGTCGTTCACCCAACCGAACCCATTCAATTGACAACAATACCTCTCACATCTCTTAAAGGTTACTCGGCCGCCGCTGAATTACTCGTTGGCAACCCATTAAACAAGGGACCCGAAGGTATCGCTGTTGACCCGGAATCGGGGCGGGTCTTCATTGGCATTGAAGGACAACCAAGGTTGTTAATGGTCGTATCACCAGCGCTAGACGAAATTGTTGAGATCATTCCTTTAGTCCGCGATGCAGGTTTTATCTCCGAGCGTGTAGATGATGATGAACTGGATTTGAGCGGCCTAGCATGGTCCCCGTCCTCACGTTCTCTTTGGATTGTAAGTGACAAAGGCCGTCAAATCTTCGTCTACAATCCAGAGTCCAAGTCCGTAAAGTCTATCAGTTTGACGTTCACAGAAGATGGCGAACAAAAGGAAGTTAAACATCCCGAAGGAATCGCTCTCGATGAGACCAAAGGGCTTCTCTACATCCTGACAGACGACGCCAAGAAATCACGGCTTTATGTTTTTAATATCCCCAAATTTTGATCGCTAGAGAATGAAGCTCACATCGCCACAATAGCTGACGCAAGTTGTTGCAGCTAGCTTACCACTCCTCTTCGTTGGTCCACCCTAATCAGAACCGAACACTTAAGTTGGCACCCAGGCCATGTTCTTGGCCATTGGAGCGAACTGAATAGCCATATCCTGCCGTTAGTCTCGCCAGATCAGAAATCTGATAGCCCAGTCCAAGCCCAAGAACGAAACCATTGGCGCCTCGGTTTTGTCCGACTTGCGTGAATGTCCCAAATATCGGGCTCGTGACAGTGATTTCGTGTTCACTGTCCTTGTTGGCAAAAAAATCATACTCGTAACGAGCAAAGGCGATTGGGGTTAGCACACCATTCTCTGTCAAGAAATCCCGCTGGTAGTCAATTCCAATAGAAGCGACCAGCGATTCTGCGTTCGCTTTTTCAATCGAGTAATTAAAATCACCACCGCCCGTCTCTGTGCCTGAACCTTGTTGGATACGCCCGTAGTTCAATCCGAAAACCGTAGAAACCCTTGCATCGCTGTCCAGGTTAAACAGCTTTCGTGCCTGGATACCGGCATGGATGCCCTCTTGGTCCAAATCAGACTTTGCCTCGCCTCCCGTAAAGCCATCAACAGAAGGGTTATTTCGCTTGGCGTCGGTTTCACCGAACATGTAACCGACCAGCCCGGAGAACTCCCAAGTTCCGGTTGTTGTGCGCCCATAGACGCCCACATGATAGCTGTCGGTCGAAAAGTCCTGATCGACTTGATCGTGTTCATCCATGGAGGATGTCCCAAAACCTGCGTACACGCCGACCACACCTCTATCGGTGCTTGCGACATCCGCTCCGACCAAAATCGTGCCCAGCGAATAGTCGAATGTCCCAAGGCCATTGCTTCCATCAACGTCCCCGCTCACATAGGCCGTGTCGATCCACCAGCGCCGATCAGAGCAGTCTATTGCGCCGCTCGGGCTCTGGGCCGAGTCGATGTCGCCTTCTGCAACGGGTTGATCCGCATTGCTGAAGCCAACCGCTTGATACTTGCGGCAGTCAGCATGGCTCAGCACAGTGTTGGTTATCAGGTCAAGTTGCTCAAGCCCAACGGTCAAATTGGAGGAATAGGGTTCTGCGTGCACACGATTAAACCCAGCCAAACCTGAATTGGTAAGCGTGTTAACGGTATTACCCAAGGTTGAGCCATTGGTCAGATTAGTTCCAGGTGACGTGTTTGTGGTGTTGGCCACCGCACCAGCAAGGTTGCTTGCATTGGGAGATCCAACAACTGATGGGTGTTGTGGTAAACTCGAGACGGGGAGGGTCGAAAACGCTATGTCGATTCTACCGTCCGCGGTTGGCGTGTTTGAGATACTCAGACTGGATAGGGCGGGCAGAGATCCTCCGGCAACAAGAGTTGGGGAGTTTCCATCGAAACGCGAGGCTTGAAAAACCGTGTAGTCGTTGCCAGCAGCATAGTCCTGCGCAGTCAGGCCGAAACGAGCGGCTTCGACTTGTATAGTGGCGCGGTTAATCCCTGTAACGCGCCCGCTGGATGACACCAAATCGGCTTTCTGACCGGCCGTCGGATCGACTTCACTTAAGATCCTTGACCCAGTTTCAAATGCGATACCGCCACTATTGTTAAGCGTACCAATTGAAAAGCCCGGCGAAAGCACCCCTCCGTTCTTAACTGTGAAGTTGAATGCGTTCACGTTTCCCGTTCCGGCCAGCGTGCCAAAATTCTCAAAGTTTACGGTGTTCAAACTGCTTGCCGCATCAAGCCGAACAGTCGTGCCTGCCGCAATCGCCATGTCACTGGTTGAAGAAATCGAACTATTCGTCAGTGTGAAATCAGAAGCCTCGGCAACCCGGGTCTGGATATAGTACGCCCCGAAAACCACTTCGGTAGCCCCCATAACGGTCAGGTTGTCGTAGGTTAACGGTCGGTCTGACTGGAAGTAAACTTCAGTGGGGTCGATATTCGCGCCGTTGAACGGAACGAACGTCATTGATCTGCCGGAACCAATCGAAGTTCCAATGAGGTTCACTCTGAGCTTCCCGTTGATGTTTGTTGCCAATGCTTCCCGGGATACAAAGTCTCCGCTGCCTGCGGCGACATCAACATTCAGAAGAGTTAAAACTGAAGCATTGCTTGGAACGGTATTTTGGCCAGGAACATACAACTCAATTTCACCTGAGGACGTGATAGAGGAGTTACCAATTGTAAGTCCTGTTATGGGTCCGTTTGGGATCGGCAGACACGTGCGTTCCGTCGTTGAGATTGTTTGATTAACGCGAGTGCTTTCAGATCCAGAAGCATACTCTATTCGAGGAGACCCCAATTCTACGCAGGCCTGTGAGCTTTGGGCTTGTGCTTTGGTTGGCGACATCAAATAAGCCAAAATTACGAATGCGATATTCGCCAGAGTGATGAGCTGAGCAATTCGACTTAGTGGGAACGGCCTATTGTTTGTCACCAACTTTCTCCTCTCGCAGTACAAGCGAATCTACCTTAACTTAGGACTTGAAAAACAAAGTTTATCTTTTTGGATTTTTTGTTGTGGCATATGAGCAAACTCACAACACGGGAAGGTCTGCCCAATGCAGACCTGCTCGTGCAATTACTGCGAGGCAAGACAAGCCGGGTTTTGCATTCCGACCATACGCACCTTTGCGTAGAAGCCGTCGCAAAAGGTCAAGCCTTGAAACGATTTTCCCGAGCTTGACGGGCGCTGAACAGCGCCATTGAGTATAGGCATGGATCATTGGATTTCGGAGTCGATAGCTAAGATCAATGCAGATGCTCACCGCTCCGCCGATACGCACCTTTTCAAGCTAGTAGGCCAAAACTTCTGGACCGAGATTGATCTTATCGAGGGCGCGTCCCTTATTCAGAAACTCGACGAAACCAATTTGAATTTTGAGTTTCAGAGTTTGCCAATTTTCGACAAGATCTGAAAGCTGGTTGACTGAAACCAAGAGAATGAAACAATAAACTGAGCAATGACACGGAGTACGAAGATACTGTTGGCGCTCACCGTATTGACGGTCGGGTTATGCATGTT
Source organism: Ruegeria sp. F12 (assembly GCF_056533885.1). Taxonomy (NCBI): domain Bacteria; kingdom Pseudomonadati; phylum Pseudomonadota; class Alphaproteobacteria; order Rhodobacterales; family Roseobacteraceae; genus Ruegeria; species Ruegeria sp. F12. The sequence continues at coordinate 99,191 of NZ_JBQFOV010000013.1, forward strand.
CCTAGCGGGACGTGCGGTCGAACGTTACCAATATGAGGAGGCCTGCCTAGACTTGGGCGGAGGTCGCCATCCTGGAGATTACCCGATTTGCGTTTTGGAACAGCGTTCTAACTGACGGACGCGTCTCAGTCACGCGGTGATTGGAACAACGAAACTACGAGCACAACGACGCCAATTGCTGCGAGAATGAAAGTCAGCGGCAAAAAGAAGCTTTCTTGCAGAACGCCGTTTGGGTCGACACCGCCATAAAACAGGTGCTCTGAAAGCCCACTTAGTGCTGCAAGGAAAAGGATGACGATACCAAAAAGGCGAAGTTTGGTCATGTCAGGTCTCCAACGGAATGGGCCAATAGTTAGCATCGTTTTTCATACCTGTGAATTGAGGAGCCTAGTTCTTCAATACCTTGATTGCATCGCAATCCAGCCGTAGGCGCGTATAATGCGAATATGACAAGAGATATTGAAGCTAACGCTAAGACAATCGCTGATGCCCTGACCTCTGCCCGGCAGATACCTAAACTGTCTTCAGAGGCAGGACAGCTATCGCTGGATGACGCATATTCGATTGCTAGTCGTGTCCGCGAGATTTTGGGCAAAGAAAGAGTTGGCAGAAAAGTCGGCTTCACGAACCGCACGATTTGGCCTGTTTATGGTGTGGATCAACCCATTTGGGGAGAGGTTCACTCAGATGGGCTGTTTTCGACTGATCAGCCGGTAAACTTGGCAAGGTATTCAGAACCGAGAATCGAGCCAGAAATCGTACTTGGCCTCGGCGATGCGCCGACGGCTGAAATGAACAATGAACAGTTGGCAGGTTGCGTGGAGTGGGTCGCTCCAGGGTTTGAAATCGTGCAATCGATTTATCCCAACTGGAAATTCTCAGTCGAAGATTCAATCGCAGCACAAGGATTGCACGGCTGCCTTGTTCTTGGCGACAAAATCGCGGCGACGCATGATGTTTTGATCGGCTTGGCCGAAGTGCCACTAGCATTGTTCAAGGGCACCGAGGCCATCGAGTCCGGCAAAGGTGAAAACGCGCTTGGAGGCCCAATTGAAGTCCTGGCTCATCTTGTATCTCTGCTCTCCGAAGCCGACCAGCTTCAGGGAGGCGAGCTGGTTACAACCGGTACTTTGACAGACGCATGGCCAGTGTCTCCGGGTGAAGAATGGTCAGCTGGTTTTAGTGGCGTGATGGACACCGAGCTATCGGTACGATTTACATGAGGCTTTGATAGATTGGTGACGCCGACTGCACCAAAGAAAAGTTGCTCTCAACGGCTGACCATGATGGTCTTCCACTGGTTCCATCAATTCTGGGAAGCAAATTACACGATGCTATCCAAATCAGATTACATGATGTTTCTCAGGCACCCTGCCTGGCTATGGATCAAAAAACACGCCAGGCATCTGTTGCCGCCAATTGACCCCTCATTGCAAGCACGCTTTGACGAGGGGCACGCGTTTGAGCCTTATGCAGAGGAGCTTTTTGGTGATCTCGTTCGCCTCGGTTTTTCAGATTTTTCTGAATACCAAGCTCTGCCTGCACGCACTCTGGATGCTTGGAGAGATGGTGCGAACGCCGTGGCTCAGGGACGCTATGAAGATGGAACCATAACTTGCATCTCCGACATCGTGAGCCGCAGCGGCGATGGGTACGTTCTGACAGAGATCAAGAGCGGGACTTCTGCAAAGCCCGAACACACTTTTGATCTCGCATTCCAGCGTGTCGTGCTTGAGGCAGCGGGGTTCCCCATTGCGCGCTGCGAAGTGGCACATGTGAACCGTGATTACGTCAGAAACGGCGAAATCAATCCGCAAGAGCTTGTCAGCATCACTGACATCACGGATGCGGTGACTGAGCAGCTCGAAAAAACACGCACGCGTATCGATCAGGCATTGAGCGTCGTTGCCAGCGGTACGATGCCTGACCCGTCCCCCGAACGTGCGCGCCTTAAATCCTACGGTGAATGGCTGGAAATTCGCGAAAAACTCGACCCACCTCTCGCGCAGGACAGTATCCACCGCCTTCCGTTCATGAATTCGGAAAAAGCCTCCGAACTCATCGCAAATGGGATCACAAAGATTGACGAGATCAGCGATCCATTTGTGTTGGGCAAGTCGACGCAACGCTACTTGAGAGCCACGGCGAATGGTGGGCGCACAATCGATCATCAGGAGTTGAGCAGGTTTCTGAGCGAGATTGTCTATCCGGTTTATTATTTTGACTACGAGACGTCTCAGGTTTTCTGCCACCCTGGGACGGAACGCGTCCCTATCAGCAAGTGGCTTTTCAGTATTCCTTGCATGTCCAGCATGAGCCTGGCGGAGAAATTGAGCACAGGGAGTATCTCCACCGAGACGCCAGTAACCCGATGCCAGCCTTGCTGAAAAGGCTTCGTGAGGACATAGGAGACGTTGGCTCTTTAGTGGTTTGGTATGCGCCGTTCGAGAAATCGCGCAATACGGAAATGGCGGAAACTTATCCAGAGCATGCAGAGTTCCTGGAAGGCCTAAATGCACGCGTTGTAGATCTGATGAAGCCGTTTGCGGATGAAGTGATCAACGATCCTGCGTTCAAAGGAAGCGCCTCTATCAAGGCCGTTCTTCCAGCGTTTTTGCCAGAACTTTCATACGATGATCTGGACATCAAAGAGGGGGCGAGCGCGTCTCGCCTTTGGAAGGACGTAACACTGACCGAACCGGATGATCCAGCGCGCGAGAAGGTCTATTCTGATCTTGTGGCGTATTGCACGCGCGACACTTGGGCAATGGTCGCAATTCATAAGGAATTGCTGGCGATGTGAGCTGTGGCGCGAACCTCAAAACAACTGGCGGTGCTGCTCCCCTACGAGACTAGGCGATTTGCCGGAGTTACGGCGCCCCCAAGACTTAGTCTTGCCAATCCAGCCGATACAAAACGTGGTGACCGCGTAGACCTTTCAGGAGTCTGGGTTCTATTTCAGAAAAAGAGAAATCGGTTCGTCCTCCGACCATAGCGCGAGTCGCATCTGAAACGAGTATCTCGCCTGCCGCACCAACGGTCGTTATGCGTGATGCTTTGTTGACCACCGTACCGAAAAAATCTCCACGAGATTGCACGACATCACCAGTGTGAATTCCAATCCGAACATCGAAAGATGGCTCCGCGGATACCGATGCAATGGCCTTCTGAATCTTGATAGCGGCCGTCAGTGCTTCTTTCGCGGACGGAAAGACGGACAACGTTCCGTCTCCGAGGGATTTCACGAACTGGCCATGATGCTTTTCAATGATCGCCGCCAAGACTTGGAAGTGGTTTTCGATCAGCACCGACCAACGCTGATCGCCCAACGCCTCCGCCAACGTTGTACTGCCTTCTACATCAGTGAAAAGTACCGAAGCCAAACCTTCGGTTTGGACCAGCTCGGGTCCATCTTCACGCGCAGCATCAACCAATTTTTGGATGGCTAGCTGTTCCTTACCCACGAGTTCAATATTTGGAGTGGGCACTGAAGCGTGGCGATTGATGATCTTCCAGGCCGCTCCCTCCAGGACAAAAATCAGGACGGTGCGGTAAAATACGGCTTCATCAAAGCCGACAAACTGAATCTTATGGACGAAGGATGACCATCCCGTGTCTCCGTTTTCGAAGGCCTCAGCTTCAACTTCTTCGAAAACGACGGGAGCAGGGATCTCCGCGAAAAAGCCGCTAACCCCATCGCGAACTGCTTGCCCACTCCAAAACTCTCCTTCGCCTGTCCCAACAAACCGTAGTTCATCTACCTTCGACAGAAAATCCTGCAACTCGTCAGTATTCTTTTTGGTTCTGAGTATTTCATACCAACGCCTCGAAACTGCCAGCAGTTCAGGTGAGGAACGTATCATCACAAATGACTCGAGACGCTAAATGGAATGAGACTTACAAGGTCTTGCAACCGGGATCTCCATTTTCGAAAGATGCAGGTCAATGCCGCCGCTGAGGTTTGGTCAGATCAAGACTTTTGTATTTCTCCAGAACGGAGCGCATTAGACGCAGATAAAAAGACGCGCGTCGGTTCAGAGCGAACTATCGACGGAGTTTCTGAGTTCGATTCCGGATCACAGGGTATCGAATCGCTTCGCTGTCTGAGAGCTACTCGATGCTGTACTGACCCGCAAAATAACATGCATCAGTGTATCGGGCACACGCTAAGCTAGAAGGTTCCCAGAACTACGCGGTGAATTTCTAAGTACAGCACGCTCCGTCTTGACATGGTTATACGAACTGGTTCAGCTTGCGGACATGACGTTCACACGCATCCACTGCCATCGAATATCGGCCTGAGGTCGATAACCCACGCAAAATCCGTGGGAGGCAGCATTGGTATGCGGGCGAGGCTTATATCCTTGTAATTGCTCCAGATTAGAGTGCACGAGTCGGTTCGATTCCGACGCCTCCTACCATTCTCAGGAGGTGTCCAACATGGCGGACGACGTCACGAACGCAATTGATTTCAACGACATCAAGCAATCGGTCGAGGAGAACCTCGGAAGCACACCCGAAGGCTGGTCCGGCTTGGTCACGGTGCTCTTCACAGAGGTTAAGGAATACTGCGATCTGAAGGGTGCCACCTACCCCTTTGTCCTTCAGATCAAAGAGAAAATCGGCGAGCTCCGCATCTACCACCGGTGTGATGATCGACAAATTCAGTCGATGATCGCTGCGACGATTGCGCGTGCAAATCACAGCTGTGAACGATGCGGGAATAGTGCCGAGACCCAACTTCTGGACGGCTGGTACAAGACACTTTGTTGCTGGTGCGCGCATGATGTCGCGAGCAAGCGCCACCCTAAAAGGAAGAGGCTTTTTGGCGTTCGAAAAAAGCCTGCTCGAGATCGAATGACCTGCTCAGTTTGTGGCTATTTCGGTCAGATCGACCGAACGGATGACCGTAATCGGTGCCCTGCGTGCGTGAAGAAGGAATGGTGATGACCGCCGAACAACAAGTGACCTTCAATAAGATTATGGAAGACTACGATGATGAGAACTACGCCCGGAAGCTCATGAATACGGGCTCACTGGCCACCGGTCATGTCCCGCTGATTGCCCTTTGCCAGATCTCGAGAGGGGTCTTCCATCTCAACAAGACCAAGTTCTGGAGAATGTGACTGATGGATGATGTCGAAAAGAGTTGGAAGGAATTCCGGGAAAAGGTTCGAGGTGTGATCGAGGAGCATGGAGCTCCAGATGATCTCCGCTCATTTGACGCCTGGTACGCCGAAGAGATGCGTTTGGTGATGGCGCACAACTACCCAGCTCCGCACGTCTCTGAGGTCACATGGTCGGCGGAGTGTCTGCATGTCGAGTGTGAAGACCGCGAAGTGGTCGACCGTATGATGAATGCTATGGCGGAGGTTTCACACGATCTCAAAGAGGCGCGGGCCCGGAGGTCAGTGATGGGCAGTGTTGTCGACTGGAATGATATTCATCGAAGCGTCTTCAAGCAGCTTGGTGAGTATCGTGCCGGGTGGGTGGAGCAGCTTACGCTTGCACTTGAGAAAGTGAAGAGGTTGATCGACGAGCAGCCCGACCTGTTTGGTGATGAACACCCGTCCATCGTTCAGATCAAACAGAAATTGGGAGGCATGCGCGTCTATGAGGGCCCAGGCTGCAACCAGGCTACGAGTGAAGAGATTCAATGGCGTGTCGCTCAGATTGAGCAAACCTGTGAAGGTTGTTCTAATTCTGCCCAACGCCAGACCATCCTTGGGTTTGTGACGACGCTTTGCAGCTGGTGCTACAATGATGCTCTGCGGCGGCGATTTGAGGGCGCCGAAGAATCCTGGCCCGACAGCCTGAGGCTGGACATTGTGAAAAACTATCCAGACCTCGTTTCTCCGGATTGCGCATCTCTTGTTCCTGCTGTCGGAAAGGGCTGGCTCGTGATGATTTCGCAAGCACTCCACAAGCTTTCCTTCAGTCAGGATTTCAGGGCACTGGACCCTGGAACTATTCAGATCTCGGATATTAAGAAAGGCCAGGATGGCAAGATTTCCATCGGTTTCAGTCGATACCACGATCTCATTCAGGAGTACGCTGACTGGATGAAGTTTCGATGCGGTGTGACGTGTGAAGAGTGTGGCCACGTTGGTGACATCGTTCGGACAGCCGACAGGTCTCAAGTGCTCTGTTCTCACTGTTATTGTACTCGGGAGAAGTCTGATGGGTGATGACGACGACGTTGAGCTGGATGAACAAACCTTGCGTTTGCTTAGGCTTCGGGAGGCTGAAATTGCGGCTGGTCGAGCAAAACTAACCAAGCCGATTACCTCGGATGAGATCCGGTCTCGAAAGGTGCCTGATCCGCAGGGTAAGCCAGATGAGTGACGAGACTACAGAAGAGGAAATCCCAATTTTCGTAATCTGCGAGACTTTGGTGAACGGCAAACTTCGAGAGATTGAATGAAAAGAGATCACTGTAAAACCAAACAAGATCTTAGTCTTGACGATCAGTGTCGAGGATGTTGAGCGATGACAGATGATTTTTCAGAAGAAGAGATCTTCGGGCGCCCGTTACAGGATGTTCCTCTGAATGACTTGATCGCAGAGTTGCAAGCTCGTCGCAAAGAGGGTCCGGAGGTCTGGCTTGCATTGCGCAAAATGATTTTCGAGCAAATCGCCGATTTTGCACAGCGTCCGGCCGACGCGCCCAAATGGCGGGATGAATGGGTCAAAGAGAACACCTGGGATCTAGTGACTGACGACGATGATGTCGAGATCACTGATGGTAGCGGCAACGTGTTCGACGACCTCGGGATTGAAGACCCGAGGAAGAAGACTTAGTGATGGGGCCCGAGCATTTCAGCTTGATCTTATCCGCCGTGATCATTGTCGCATTGGCGATCTACGTCAGACACATCGTCTACACCGCTGGAAAAGATCGCGAAGTCGATCCAGAGCGAGTGCAAAGGATCATGCGAGATCTGGACTACAGCCACCTGGACCGAGTGATGAACCGGCGAAGGAAGGGGTAGCGGGATGTTGAAGGTGGTTGTCTATGTTGGTGATCAAGAGGTCGCCCGAGCTGTGGCTGAGAACGATTCAGAACTCGCGGACGTGTCCGATTACAATATCCGGATGAACGAACGTGCTGCCGAGCGGTTTGGCATTCAAGAAAAAGGTCTAGGCGGCCGGATTAAGGGCCACCCTCGAAATCAGACGGTCTGGAGGCTCGTCCGCAAGATCGCAGACCTTTGGCTTGCGGGGACCGGCGCGGGCGAAGAAAGCGTTGAGGCAGAGCTGCTGCCGATGATCCGCAAGTCTATCCGCGAACTAGATGAGAGGGTCGAAAAGGAATCGAACCAGAGCGAAGACTGGAATGCTGTGATCAAGCAGATTTCTGATGACGAGCCGTATTCCCTGGGCTTCTACGCTGACAAATTTGAGTCGTGGACAGCGGACGAGATTGAAGCTCTTCGATGTGATGTGGTTGAGACAGCCACACAGGAAGAACTAATGGCCGAGGTCGAACGCCGGCGAAGAGCTGGTCTACTGCACAAGGAGGCCTCGAATGATGGCTTCTCAGATCTGGTTGATGATCTCTGGGGCAAACTCGATACATACCCAGACCGCTAGTACAGCTTACCTGCCGCCATTACCCAAAATTTAACATAAGAAGTCTATGGCGACTGTCGTTGTAGTAGTGCGCGCTTCTTCTTAGCGCCTCTCCTGCTAGGAACCAAAGCGCCCCGGATAAGCATTTCCCCAACACTGCTCTGCGGAACCATGTACTACCAGTCTCTACGATAAGCATGGTTGACCGCAACCAGCCCAAAGCCGACATTAGGAAGGTTTGTGAAGTGTGCCGAGGACAAACTCACCGATACCAAATATTTTATTGCAAACGCATCCAAATCGAGGCGTACGAGATTAACGATTATGCCAACCCGTAGCAAAAAAGGTGGTATCTGAGCGCTCGGGTCACCAAGGTGTGCCCAATGACTTCAGTTTTCTGCCCGGTAGAGAATTGTGCCTCTCTGGTTGATCAGGCGCACTTCTCCAGTGGAAGGGTGGAAATAAGCTTCAACACGTTTGCCATCTGGCATACTTCCATAAACTTCCCAACAACCGCCATCTTGTTTCATGCGGCTCACGGTCCACCCGTCCGCAGTGATCCTCTCGGTCAGTTGCTCTTCAGTCAGCCAGTTCTCAGCGTCCACCGGCTCACACTGATACATACCTGTAGCCTGCGCCGTGGCTGGAAGTGCAATCGATATGGCTAGAATCCACGTCTTCATTTGTTGTCCTTTCGTTAAGCAGCGCGCGTGCGTCCGCGATTGAGGGTTTTCCAGACTCTGAACACTTCGAGACCAGCCAAAGGCACGAAGTGCACAAGTGCAGGTCCAAGGTTGTTGTGGACGAAAATCCAGTGCAGCAGCGTTGCAACTGCCGCCACATAGACCCAGCGTTGGAGCGATTTCCAAGCCGGGCCTAACCTTCGGACGGACCAGTCATTGGAGGTCACTGCAAGTGGTATAAATACGAAGAAAGCGAGCCAGCCGGTCCAAATCCCCAGAGCCAATGCCTCTCCAAGAACGGCCCGAACACTACCCATATCAAACAGATAGAGAACGGTATGGAACGCCGCAAAGGCAAACGCACCCACGCCAAAATACCGGCGTCGTTTCATCATCCATTTCCAGAATCTAGAAGCCGGAAACAGCATGCGCATCGGCGTGAGTATCATTGCGACGATCAGAAAACGGGCTGAGAATTCACCAGTCGGATGCAGGAGCATCTCGGTAACAGGTTCACCTTCTCTTCCAGGTTGACCGGATATCAGGGCAAGAACCATCGGAACCGATGGCAGCGCAATGAGACCCCACACGAAGTAGCGAGAGTTTAATACCTGCCTAAGCACTGAGAACCTCATTGTTGGAGCGTCCACGTTCTATTTTGAACGTGTCAGTAACAGTGTTCCGTCGAATGTTTCGTGGTTAAATTCTTCACATCAGAAATTTGTGAGTCTGGGCCCATTCAGTTTGATGATGAGCCCAAGCCCGTCACAAACTCGTATGATGCCTCGACCAGATCGAAGACTACTTCCAATTCGTCCGTGTTCACCGGTGTGAAGATCATGACAAAACCGCCCCAACCTGGTCTTTGATCTGCCCAGGGATGGCTGACGGCCCATCCTTTTTCTGCTGCCACCTTCGCGAGCGCCGGTGACAGGGACGCATGAAGGCTGCCGTCGGGATGTATGTGGGCAAACTCGCGACCGCCGACGATGACTTCCGGTCGGGCCAGCTTTGTATCTTCCGCGATCCAAAAGCCCAACGCTCCTGGCAAGGACACGACCGTTTGCCTGATCTCAACACCGGGCAGTTCCGACACCTTTCCTAGGAGGGCTTCGGATAACTCGGGGACTGGCTCTACGCCAATCTGAACATGCGGGACGCCGTCCGTTGTCCGCGGAATTGGTGTCTCTCGCAGTGGCAGGTTTGTGACATCGGCCAGTGCGTGGGAAGCCCCGAAGGCGCAAACAATGGAAGCTTTGCAAAGCAGGCCGTTTACGTCCATTTCATAATCTCCATTTAACAAGCTCTATCCATGATAGGCTTGGCTGACCGCGAAACTGTCTTCGAACCAATGCCACAAGACGACTTGCCCGTCGCGAACCTTGGCGCGAAGCGCGAAGGAAAATTCGCCGATGTCCTTGCCGGACTTTGTCGTCTTCCCGTTCATCTTACCAAAGACTGCAACAGTATCGCCGGACGCAAAAGCATCGGTGTTTTCCCACATCGTAGTTTCAAAGTTGGACGAGAACACGCTGAGAAACTCAAAAATCGCCTCTTTTCCCTCGGCGCCGCCTACCCAAGGCAATTTAGTGTCACCTTCATTGTGCCATACCATGTCATCGGCCATAAGGTTGGCCATGCTCTCCATGTCGCCGCTACCCATAGCGCCCATGATTGCCATCACGGTATCAAAACTTGACTGCGTGTCCGTATCACCATCAGCGGCAGTCACCTGATTGCCCAGGGTGGTTGCCAAAGCAGAGAGCCCCAGAACCTTCAAAGCAATTCTACGTTCCATGTCCATTTTCCCTTCAAGACGTCCTGTCCAATTGCTCAGAACCGGAGCTCAATTGATTGTCAGACTATCGACCCGCGAGTTGTTGCAGCGCACCCGCCCAGTCTTCCACGTGGTAAGAGCGAATGATCTTGCCGTCGTTCAATTCGTGGATATCGATTGTCATGATGTCGAAGCTCCGGCCCTCACCGTCGACACCAAACATTGGTCCAACAGGCGTACCGGTGGCGCGGCTGCGGACGGTCACGAAATCCCCGGCCTGATGCATGGCTTGCACAGACCATTCAAGATCCGGAATCAGTTTCCCGAAACCTCCGATTTGGCCTAGAAAGGCTTCGCTGGACTTGCTGGACCCCGAATAGTCGCCGATGCTTTCCCAATTTTCAGAGACTGACGCCTCAAAGGCTGCCACGTGATCTTGTGACGTTGGATTGCTCAGCAAATCATAGAATTTTTGCACGGTCGCGGTGTCGTCCGCCATTGCTCCACCTGCAACTGATACGAATGCGGCCGAAAGCGCTAGGTTTTTGATCGTCATGTGATGCTCCAATTTAAGGATGAGGGGTGAATTCACTCGTGGTGTCGGGCTGCGTTCCCGCGGTGTGGATCCATTCCAATTCCGGGTTTTCACGGAATGCGAAACGTTCGAGATGATTGGTGACTACTTGAACCACCCGATCTAGGTTCGCCTGAGATGTTGCACTGACCACCACGTGCAGACCCGAAGCATCTTGGTTGAGGTCACATCGACCAAATGGGAATTTCACCCAGCCGGTATCCTCGTCGCAACATGCTTCAACTTTACGACCGAAATGGTGACACAAGGCCGCCATATACCGTCCGCCCCGTTGAGTAAAAAATGTCGCGTGCAGTTGCATCGGTTTGCTCCGTCTGACTTGCACACAAAATATTTTCGCCGCACTGTTATGAAAATTGTCTAAATTCCGATAGGATAGTTCTGTTTGGCCGAACAATGATTGAGCATCTTAGACATATGGCTATTTTCGCCCGCGTCGTGGATGAGGGCTCGTTTCGCGCGGCAGCAAAAAGTATTGGCCTGGCGCCGTCACGCATCAGCGAAACGGTAACGGAACTTGAGAACTTTCTGGGCGCTACGTTACTCTATCGCACAACACGCAAGATCGCGCTGACCAATGAAGGCCGAGTGTTCTATGCCCGTGTGGTCGACATGATCCGAAGCGCTGAAACCGGTTTGAATGAGTTGAACGCGCTGTCGCTTGAACCTGTTGGTGCGCTTCGGGTCTCTGTACCGGCCTTCATGTCGTCGTCAGAACTTTTGACCACAATGGGTGAGTTTGCAAGACAGCACCCGCATGTGGCATTGTCTCTTTCATTTACCGATCATCCTGTAGATTTGATCGATGACGGGTTTGACTTGAATATTCGAGTGGGCTGGCTCGAAGACAGCTCGATGATGTCTCGAAAACTGGGTGAAATTGACCGTTGTCTAGTCTCTGGCGCTGATTACGCGGCTTCTCGACCAGAACCAAAGCACCCCGGTGATTTAGAGAACTGGGATTGGATCAGTTATGCTCAGCGGTCTGACACCATTGAGTTCATCGCTCAAAACGGAAGGATCGCGAAAGTAGCAGGTAACGCTCAGGTTCAAGTCGACAATGTCGATGCGTTGCACCATCTGACGCAACAGAACCTTGGTGTTACTGTGTTGCCTCAATATCTGGCCGAACGCGGCCTGAGATCAGGGAACTTTGTAAGACTTCTGCCCGACTGGCAACTCCGCCCGCTTGGGATTTATGCAGTATGGCCAGATCAGTCGCGGCGCGAGAACCTGACTGTGCACTTTGTACGTTTTCTGGCGGAGAACCATCAGAATTGAGTTTTGTATTTGGCCGGTAAATCCACGATAGAAGTGCAGCCAGTACTTCTGGTAGACTGTGTCAATTGGAACTGACAGCCCAAACCAGACATTCAGAGTCGGACTTTGCAAAGTCCGGCGGACGGAATAGGCGGACTTTCTTGCCTATTTGAAGATCATGCAAACTTCATTCAACTTGAGAACCGGTGTGGTAGCTTGGTCGAGTGAGTTCATGAGATCAGATCAGTCCAATTGGAGAACGACCATGCGTCATATCGAGTTATTTCGGATATTACCAAAAGCGACCATAGCCTTTGTGGCTTCAGTATCGATGGCCTGGGGATGCACTGGCATCATGTTGACAGGGCAGGATGGAAGCATCGTTCGCGCAAGGACCGCCGAATGGGGGCCGTTCGATCTTGAGACAAAGATCAACATTATTCCGCGAGGTTTCACTTATACCGCAGGCGAAATGCCAGATGGGCAAGACGGAGCAAACTGGACCGGCCGATTTGGAATGGTCGGTATCAGCATGTTGGATCATGGGGCTCCCGCAGATGGGATCAACGAAGCTGGGTTGACCGCCGGGTTGTTTTATCTGCCCGGCTTCACCGAGTATCAGGAGTACGACCCTGACCTTTCCGGCAACACGATTCCCGGCGATTTGCTCGCCAGCTATGTCCTTTCCCAATTTGAGACAGTTGAAGAGGCTGCCACAGGGTTGGCGAATGTCCGTGTCGTCGGGGTCGTGGATGAGACCTTAGGATTTCCATTCCCGTTTCATATGTTGGTTGCTGACCGGTTCGGCGGAAGGATCGTCGTCGAGTACATTGATGGTGACCTGACGGTTTTCGATGCCCCGCTTGGCGTGATCACCAATTCGCCAAACTACGATTGGCACATGACGAACCTAAACAACTATGTAAACCTGTCGGCTCTTGGGCTTCCCGAAGTTGAGGCAAGCGGCGTTACTTTCGCGCCCCTGGGCGCTGGGAGCGGTATGATAGGACTGCCAGGCGACTTCACACCCCCATCCCGGTTTGTCCGCGCAGTCGCCTTTTCCCAGACAGCGCGGGAGACGCAAGGTGGCTATGACACCGTACGCGAGGCATTCCGAATACTGGACAACTTCAACATTCCTGCCGATGCCGCTGAGGGCGCTCAAGACGATGTGCAGTCGGATGACCTACTTTACAGCGCAACACAGATCACAACCGCTGCGGACTCCCTGAACCTCGTTTACTACTATCACACGATGTACGACCGAACGGTGCACATGGTTGATATGAAGCAGATTGACTTCGGAGCTATGGGAGGCGAGATGATCGTCTTTGAAACCAGCGGTGATCGCGAACCAACGTTAATCGATGTGACCCCAACGAATTGACGTTTTACCACGTGGGCCGTGGCGGCATCACCGCTAGCTGCGGCCCAATAAAACTTCGGAATGGAGGGTTTACCGCTCCAGCGAGTTACCGGCGCTAGGCTCGAAGCCGCGTTCACCACTGTTCGCACTAGTGACTGGAGGCAGCCCGAAGCGGACCTACAAAATCCGACTTTGCAATTCTCGTGTTGCGGACAAGTTAGGCCGCGTACCGCCAAGGTCTCAGCGTCGCTAGCCACTGAACTCTGACAGTGGCTCCGCAACTACAATTGCTTAACACAAACTTTGCGCCAAAGACTGTTGCCAAGCTCTGTTTCAGTTCACTTTGCCTGACAACGTTTGTGTCGGCAGTTGTCCAAAGAGTGCTCTGTAGTCTCGCGCGAACTGACCCATGTGCCAAAATCCGTAAGCGTTTGCGATGTCCGATATACTCTCCTCTGGCGAGCAGGACACCAGTTCATGGCGCACAGCACCGAGACGGGCTCTTAGATAAAACTGCTTGGGGCTCACCCCATATGTTTCCTGAAACGCGCGACGAAGAGTGCATGCAGATACCTGAATATCTGCACATACTTCACCGATTGAAACGTTATCCATCAAATGGGCCCGCATGAACTCAACGGCTTGTTGTGCTAAACGGGTTCTATTTTTACTGTTTCGCCGATCACTCCATTCTTCGCCTACCACCAGCATTTCCAGAAGCTCAAAGATCATATCACTCTCTTCACTATCAGAGCTTGGTCCGGCCGCTGATCCAATTAGAAAGCGCGCTTTGTTTTTGACTAAGGAATGAAGCTTTCCAGCGTCGCTAACGAAAGATCTTAAAGCGTCATTTCGCACGGTGCTGATATCAAGACCGCAATCGTCGGCGATCCGTTGAGCCCTTCGGATGTTGATGCCAAAGGTCAGGCCTGTGAGCGTTGAATTGCTCACGCCTTCAAAAGGGTCTCCGCTACCAAAATTCATCAGAGCGGTGTCTGAGGGTGAGCCGTTAAGCCAAGTCCGTACACTCCCTTTGTCTGGTAAGCCAAACGCTAGAATGTCAGGGCGAGAAACACCAGTTTGGTACACAGCCTTATCAAACGACAAATCAATCATTTGAAGGTCAAGACCTGCCCAAACGGATACCGAAGAGTTCATAGTTCCCTCCTCAATTTGGCGTAGCTCAACATCCCATTGGGACAGCTCGCGGAATTGCGAAGGGTCCTGCAAAAAAAGTGTGTTTGGGGCGCAAGTTTTTTTGGGGGCTGATCGTTTTTTGATGTCGTCCATTCCGCCCCGCAGGTAGTTTTCATGAAATGTTATTCGAATATGTAGGCTTGGACAATTGCAAGACAAAGCAGACAAATCGAGAGGGAAGAGGTTCGGACGCCCATCGTTGCCTGACGATACTGCGCGCACCGAACGCGTCGTAACGCTGCTAACCAAAAGCGAAAAAGAGTTGTTGCGCTCACAGGCTGAAGACAGCGAACTCTCCCTTTCAACCTTTTGCCATCATCTGATCCTTGAAGGTCTGAAAACAAGTAAATCATGAAACAGGGGTATCTCATGAAATCAAAACTGTTCCTCTCAGCGCTGGTCTTTACCGGCTCCGCTATCACGGCGGCAGCTCAGGACAGCAATATCGTGCATGATGCGGAATACTATGTCCTGAAGCAGCAAAACGAAGCCGTTTGGGTCGAGAACGACGCACAGGTTGACCAACTGCTGGCCGATTTTCGTGAGAAAAACGGAGGGAACCCTCCAAACATCTTCTACATCCTTATTGACGATATGGGTTTTGGCGACATGGGTATGCCCGAGATGAACGCGATACGCGGGTATTCGACGCCCAATATCAACGCGCTCGCAGAGGAAAGCATGCGGTTTGCGCGCATGTATACCGAGCCGTCCTGCACACCGTCGCGGGTCGCCTTCATGACGGGTCGCCAGCCGTATCGCAATGGGATGGGCGATACCGCCGTCGATATTTCAGGTTTTGGCCTTGCCGATGAAGAAGTCACAATTGCCGAAGTTCTGAAATCCGTAGGCTACAACACCTCGCATGTTGGCAAATGGCACATGGGCGACATTCAGGAATCCTGGCCTACTTATCAGGGCTTTGACTACGCCGCGTTCCCCATCCATCAGCAGGGCCAGTTGGCCATCTTCAACGAAGATGCAGCCAAGGAAGAAATCACCATGGCCATAGGGGAAGACAACTACAACTCCAAATACACGCTGGATGATTGGTTTCGCCCTGATCCGGGACACATGATTACCGGCGTCGAAGCTGTTATTGGCGGGGAAGTCCGCGAAGTCCATATGGAACCGGGTGAGAAATGGACCCAGGACAAATATAATGAAATGAACATCCGCTATCAGGCACAGGCGATGGAACAGTTGCGCCTGCTAGCAGAACGGGATGAACCGTTCTTCCTGCAATACTGGCCGCTTGTCCCTCTGTCGACAACGCGCACGACGAGAGAGGCGTTCACGACACCCAACGGCGGTACATTCGTTGAAAGCATGGAAGAGCTGGATGAATGGATCGGGGTCATTCTGAACGAAGTCGATGCGCTGGGGCTTAGGGACAATACCCTGATCGTTTTGATGGGCGACAACGGTCACTTCACCAAATATGCCCCCGGCAGTGGGTTTTCGCCGCTGGTCTTCCGGGGCGGCAAGGCCGATACGTCTGAAGGAGGCGTTCGGGTGGATGCGTTCGCCCGCCTGCCCGGCTTGATCGAGGGAGACTCGATTGTATCTGACATTATTCATATCTCTGATTTGTTCACGTCAATTGCGCGTATCGGCGGAGCGATGGATGCCATCCCCCGCGACCGGATCATTGACGGTGTCGATCAGACGTCCCTGATGTTTATTGGCGATACGCATGGGCGCAGGGATCATGTACTGATCTACTCGATCAATTCGCTGAAAGAGGTGGTAAAGGAACACATCAAACTCAAAGTTCCGGCCAAAGGTGAAAATGCTATCGTGGCCAAGTTCTACAACCTGTTCCGCGACCCCCGCGAAGAACAGAGCGTATCGACCGAGATCGGAGCATGGGCTGGACATGAGTTTAACCGCATTATTGCCCGCCACCTGAAATTTAAGGAAATGTACCCCGATCAACCGGCCGCGACTGGACGTCCCTATGAAGGTATCGTGAACCTTCGTCCTGAAACCGTCGCAGCGGTGGATGCCTTTGTCGCCAAGCGGGACATTCAGCCCGACTAAAGGGTGAAGCTGATAAGAGTAATGCAAGCCCCGCATCAGATAATGATATACTTGATGTGGGGCTTGGCATCCACAACAAAAATTCTGGAAACAATATGAAAATCCAAGCGCTTGTCCTTGCATTGGCGACTGGCATTGTTGCGGCCCCAGCAATCGCCGATGAAAACGCTTCAAACCCTTTGGCCGCAGTTAATAACACGGACATCCGGTATCAGTATTTTGATTTGGGCAACGGTGCTGACAAGCAGGACGCCTTTATAGATGGCGCATACATGCTGCGGCCTGATCTGAAACTGAAATATGAGTTGCACTACAACTCAACGGATGTGACTGGAACTCGGTTCACTGACTTCGAGAAATTGAGCCTCAAAGCGATCTATTTCCCTTCTCAGAGACCGCTCAACGAAACGTGGGCCATCAAGTCGGCCATTGGTCTGGAGTGGATTCTGGACTTTGGCGACCAGGAAAAAGGGATCGGAACCGGGTCCGATCAAATTGCGCCTTTTGGCGGGTTCGCCTTTGCAAACACAAAATCAGGGCTGACGCTGATCCCACTGCTCCAGCATTTTGCTTCATACAATGGCCCGACGGACATAAACCAAACCGCGATGCGGTTGATTGCGCTACAACCGTTTGGCGATGGGTACTGGGCCAAGGCTGACATCAAAGCACCATATGACTGGGAGAACGATGCTTGGCCAGCGACCGCTGAGTTCCAGATTGGCAAGAACCTCAGTCCTGGCATCGCAATTTATGCTGATTTCCTAATCGGTATAGGTTCCGACCGCCCCTACGATAAAGGTGCCGGCTTGGGTTTGCGTTTCAACTACTAGTCCACCCACACCCAACCTCGGCGAAGATCATCTATGTCACAGTCCAGAACTCTGTTCAGCCATTTGTATTCTGCGCCTATCTTGACCCTTCCTGGAACTGCCTTGAGCCAATCCCTGCCCGCGCCGGGTTGGTAGGAAATAAATTGGCGTCACTCGCGCCGCATCATTCTATCTGGTCGCTCCGCTCTGAACTCGGGGAAGATCAATAGTCTCTAGGCGATCCGCTGAGATGGATTTGAACCTCGAAACTGAATCCGTTGTTCGCGCTTCTAATCCCCAACCAGCGATGCTTAGGCCCAGAGTTCTGAGAAAAGAGACTTCTATTACGATCTGTACCCAAGACTTTGCAAAGTCCGCTGTCTGCGCATCGCTGACCTTTGAATTCGAAGAAGCATTTTGAACTTTGTGTTCACGATTTCAGCTAAAGGAATGTTCACGAATGTCCGATTTTCGGACTTACGGGTGGTTGGCTGACTAGAACGCAACCGCTCTATAATCGCGACTTATGTTAAATCCCAATCAGTCTCTGGATCGGGGGCAAAATCCACAATCCAAATAGCTCTGAGCGTCCGTATCAGACTGCCGTCGCTTTCATTTTTGTGCCGCGAGTGAAGCCAAATAGACCACACCGCCACGGCCGGTTTCATCGAGGAAGCTGAGCAGGTTTCACGCGACCACGAACCCGCAATTGGACAGCGCATTTCAGTGGTGTTCTTTTCGGATGGTGCAGGCAAGCACTAGGCGGCCTTAGACAGCAGCGAAGCCAGATCACTCAGCTTTACCAAGTGTCCTCGCGTCGTCTTACCTTCCATTTGCGCCCCATGGGTCTCAATTCCTTTGCTCTCAAAATCCGACAGGAGCTTTCGGGACGTTGTTCCTCTTGACCTAGCCAGTGTCGCAACGGGCATGTACTCGCTTTGAAAGATCACAAGCTGCTGCGGCTTGACCAAGAAAGACTCGCTTGGGCCATGCGGAACGGTGCGAGATCCGAGTAGGCCCAGCTTGCACCAGTGAGTTACAGCCTGGGCCTTCCAACCCGTCAACTTTGCGACATCATTTGCGGTCCAGTCTTTTGATAACCGCTGCGTCCCAAGTTCGCGGTCGATGTCGGAAACTGAAAAATGAAACTCCCCAAGTCGCATGTTTTCTTCCGCAACAACAGGTTTGATAACGCCTGTGGAGATTTTCTGAAGAACATCCATTAAAGCAGCTCGATCAGTTGTGCGCCTCAGGTTGAGCTGATTGAACGGAATAGTTTCTCCCGCTTGAACTTGAGTGCAGTTTCGAATGTTTGTTGTGAGCTCTTTTAGGCTTTCACTATCAATGCAACCATCAACCAGTGGAGGACGGTGTTCAGCAGCAACCTCGTGGATCAATTCTGCCCCGCGGAGCAGGTCAAATTGCTTTCTAGTGACACCAAGATAGGCTCTGGCCTGTAATCCATCCCAATACCGCCTCCTATCCAGATAAATGTTCGAAATTTCGAAGCGTGGAATCATCGTATGCTGGTGCCCATACCCGCTACGGGCTTGCTTTCCGGCAATTTGACCTGACTGAACTTCAGCCACCAAGCGCTGTGCAGAAATTCCCAGTTCCTTGGCCGCTTGTTTAGCCGAGACCCATTCCCGAGCTTGCAACGGCGTTAGCTTTCCCAGGTAGGCTCCCTTGAACTCGGTCGAAGCAGCACGCGACACTGCATCTCTGAAAGGTTGGTACGCATCATCGTCGAACTTCATCAGTCTTTGATACCAGCTCCCGAGCATTGACGGCACAGAATTGGATTCCGAATTTCCGGCCAGTATCAATCCTCGGACATGTTCTTCGAACCCATGTGGCCAATGTTCGAATACAGTCGCCAACGGCTTAACTAGTTCCAATGAATCTGCGACGCTTTTTGGTGTTTGTGTTTTCCCAGACTTGCCCGTGCGGTTTTGAGTGAAACCACTCGCTAGGAAGTTAATAAAAGCGCCAATGTCTTTTGGGGCCTGACGCCCTCCTGCAAGGTCAAGAAACCGCTCGCCAACCGTTGAATCTCCCGCAATCAAGGCGGAGATGATCACTTCGTGGTCCTTTGCTGCCACCCGCGGGAAATCGGAGTAGCTAAAACCACAACTGCATTTATCAAAGCCGCCGGACGTCGGACGCAGTGTGGCCTTGCAGACAGGACAAACATCTTGAAGTCGTATTTTGTGATGGTGACAGGCAGTCACCAAGTAGTGACGCCAAGTTTGTTGAAAAGGTAGGCCATCGGCAAGACATGAAGGGCAAATCGGATCGCTATGATGCCGCTCGAAGCGCCAGTTCAGGCTGGGTGACTCAGGGTTGGCAGAAGGGGAAATAGCAACCAACAAACCATTTTCTAAGCCCATCTCCTGCTCTAATTGCTCGATGTTCTCGACTAGAATTCGCCCATACTTCCGCTGGAACCGTGTCAAAAATTCAGAGACATCTCTGTATCCATTTACGTGGGCTAGGCGGCGCAAATATCCGATAAGGCTTTCGCCTTTCATTAGTGGTACTGAAAACAAACCCGGCACCTCATACACCTCGCATAATCGCAAGCTCATGCGACGTCATAGGCTCTACTTCGAGACCAGCATCTGCCATGACTCTGATGTATGACCTGATCAGCTCAGTATCCGATGGTGGTTCTTCTTGAAAAAACGACTGATACGGATCACGCTCTAAACCTGAATCCGTCGCTGCCCTGGCAATCGTTTTGGTGCTGTATGGTAAATTTTGGCCACCTAACGCCAGGGGCGCGCGCAGCACTTCCAACGCCACCGGCACACGCCCGCCGGAAACTCCGTACAATCGCCGCACCATATCATCTTGGTCAAACTCCAAAAGGATGCCGGACTTCTCAAGGCAATCGAAGGTAGCAAAGATTGCATCGCAGAACGCGATTCGATCAGCTTCAACGGTCCACCAATAGGGGTTCATTCGAATGGTGTTCAAACAGCGCCCAGCAAACTGCTCGTTGCTGTCCATAACCGCTTCGAACATTGGCAACCCAGCTAAAATCAGAGTGACTGAGGTTTCATCAACAATAGTCTTGAAGTGATCAGCGGCTTGTCGACGCGAGTGCCTAGTCAGAGTTTCGGCGCAATGGTTCACTTCGTCGATAATGATTGTCTGGATGCCGTGTTCAACTACGAGCCGAAAAAGACGTTCTCGAATTTGGGCAGGTCGCTCTCGTTCTACAAAATCGAAGCCCATGCTTCGCAAGCAAGAACCGTAATAATCCCGCTCGGAAGGCCGTGGCGGAAGTCGACCCAGAATGACATCTGAAGATACCAGAATAGCACTTGGGCCGTTGCGGTCATTTTCAACTTGTGCCTTCAAGTCCTTTGTCAGTTCTGTCTTTCCACATCTCGTCGGCCCCAAAATTGGTATGATCCGTCCACCCTCGGTTGCAGCAATTTTCAAAAGACGTTTTATCTCCGAGACAGCCCATTCGTGGCGGCTATGTCGGATGAATGCACCTTGCAGAGCTCTACTAGTTGTTTGGTCCAGCATCTTTTCTTTCGACCCTTGGCAAGTTCTTTGATCTCGTAACTGCGAGCTTATTGTGACCAACCTCTGACCGTATTTGGTCAATTAGTTGTGGTTCTTTCAAACTTCTGTTCTGCATATCAGCGGCCCGCAACTTGTCGATTTCCGCAGAGCGGTTCCTTTGCAGTTTAGTTTTTTTGCCCTGCTTATACGTCCCGCGCGCTTGGATATCTTTGTGGATCTCCAAAGCCGTTTTGATTGGTCCGTTGTGTTTCGCCTTGGGCGACCGGCATTCTCTTAGCTCACGATAAGAAAGTGCTGCCAAGTCTTTTGCTTTGTTGGACGCGCGCACCAACTCGCCTGTATGCGGATCCACGACCAAAATTTCCCTAGCATCAAGTGGAGCATAGCGTATTTCAACACGCTGGCGCGGGCCTAGTCGTCGGTACAGCCTTGCCAATTCTTCAGAGTTGTATTGCATACTCTCGAATTCGATACCGTAGTGCCACAGAGTTCGAGATTCGGATTGGATCATCAGCGCTGCGTGATGCTCGTCCAAAGACGGGGGTTCTGGCACTATGTGTTCATCTGCCAATCTGTCCCAAGCGGCGCTAGGTGTTTCACCCCGTTTAAAGATGTCTTGGACTTTTCTCCTCGGAGTTCTTCCATATTCGTCGTAGCGCCAGCGTTGCATTATTGAATTGAACACTCTTAGTGTCAGACGGGCTTCATCCATTGCTTTTTTGGTTCGATCCCGGTCGGGATATGCCTTTGACTTAGTCGCACCCGGAAGCTGGCTGACTTTGCTTCGAACTGCCCCGAACAAGTTTTCGATAAACGGCTTTTCCTGGGGTTTTCGAGGTTGCGCCCAATGGCCATGGACACCAGCAACTTCGATAAAAGCATCGATGGGTTCGCCCACGTTCTCTGAACCCTGATCCATTACAACCACTTTCGGCAGTGCGGCGATTTTTTTCCTGTTTACAATTTCGTGCTGTTCGAAAAAGTCTTCCTCTGGGTAGCTAATCATCTCCTTTAGAGCTTTGGCCACATATTCTGATGATGGATCTGGTAGGAAGACCTGAAATGCGACAATCCAACTAGTAGCACAGTCAATCGCTGCACAAATCCACGGCCGACCTATTACCTCCCCGCTATCGTCAACCAGCATTATGTCAGCTTTTGTGCAGTCCAATTCTATTTGATCGTAAGGTGCTGTTATATCATAGTATTTTTGGGCAATTCGCATGTGTTGGCGCGCCTCGTTGCTGCCCAGTTGCCACTTTAGAACGTCAAAATGAGGGATTGTGTGCACAATCGCTTCGACTGCCTTGCGTCCGCAGCACCCAGGTTTTATGCCATTCTCATGGCAAACCAACTGGTATTGACTATAAGCGTCGCTAGACAGACTTGTTAGATTTTGTCTGTCCGACGACGTATATTGCATTTCCAATAGATCGAGCACTATCTCGTGGAAAACGCTGTCAAACCTTGGCATACGATTTCCTGAATTGCTGTGCTTGGGCAAAAGCGCGTCCGGCCCGCCGCGCCGATACAATTTGACCCAATTCTGAACAGTCGATTGCCTCGGAAAACGGTTACCCTTGATTTTGAAGGTGGGTTCTTCGGCGAACTCGCGTTGAAGTATCGGTATGCGTTTTGCCCAATGAACGCCTTCCTCCCCAAGCTTTAGTGCATTTTCCACAATGCGTAGTCTTAGCTGAGCTTCACGTGCATCTTTAGCGGTTACATTGCGAGGACGTTTGTCGAAGCCTTCTTCCTTCACTAGCCCATCGTGCACATGGTCCCGATATTCTTGTCCAGATATCTCAAAAGGATCAACTTGGGAGTTCGATATCTGATATGCATCCCGCCCAGCTATCGCTCCATCGACAGCATAGGTTTCTCCCCTATATTTGATGGTTCTCTGATGCCGCCTTTTGACAATCTGCTTCAAAATTCGATTACCTCCAGATGTCTTCGGTCGCGGTTCGCAGTATTCAGGTTCGTGGATGGCCCAAGAGCTTCACATGAAAAATCGAACACCAGGTAGCCATCAAGAATAAGGCGAAGAATCTTCGCTTGGGGGATACCAATATTCTCTCTTAGTTCTTTGAACGTCACACGTTGCTGTTTGAGACACACTATTTTGCTTGCAAGTTGAGGGGCGGTCTCTTCGGCTTGTCCTTGCAGTAGCAGCCAAGCATTTCGATCAATCGGCCCCTGCAATAAGGACTCAGTTACAATGACAAGCGAGATTCCGACTTCGGCAAGAAGTGAAGGATAGTCCAGGTACTCAGGTTTCTTATCTATGTGAGCGCTGTGCTTGGCATCCAAGTAGAACAAACGGCCGTCGACAAGTTTGACTTCTAGGTCTGGTGTATAAAGCTTAGGCCTGTACCGACGCCCTTCATAAGCCTCTAGCGCCGCTTCTTTGTTTGCAAATGCTCTTCCGGTTCCCATGTCGATTGTGCAAGGCTGTGGCTTAAGCGAGACCACACGAGGGTCGACCTGCATGCAACGAACCAGCGATGCCTCCATTTGGCTCTCAAGCTGAATGACGCCTGGGAACTTGGCGCCAGACATTTTGCCAGCGCGTTTTTTCATTCCGCGCTTGTGAACGCGTCGGGCCGTCGGGGGTGCGTGTCGATCTATCCTCATACGGGCTCTATACATGCATCCATTCGCATTGGCAATGGGCTCGATGCGAATAAAACAATTGCGACTGATGATGACTGAAGACGAATTTCAAGATTTGGCCAAAACTGAAAACTGGATTGCCCTCGGAGCGTGGCTGAATCGCGTTGTCCAAGACAGCCAAGCCTATGGGTACGCGTTTCCGGACGATGCACTCCAAAGCGTTGCCGCGATCAGAGGCACAAAGCCTGCAAGCCTTCGCAATCCGATGTCCGCGGCGAAATGGTTAGAACAAAACCGACCCGATCTTTTTGAATCAAAGCCCGACTGGCTGGCCATGATGCAAGTTATTTTGCTTTCAAGGATAGATCGGTATGACCCCAAGAAATCCAAAGAGATAGCTGATGCCGTTCTATCAGGGGAGTTGTCTCAAGCGGATACAAAATCTATTCTTGATGAAGCTCGATTGGCGGAGAAGCCCGCGGTCGTGATTGCCAGAGGTGGTTTTGGCGGCCAGCGAAGAGCCCGAGACTTCGAAGTAAGCGCAAAAATGCTTTTCAAACAGAACACTAACGACATCTTCAATGTGGAAAATTTGACTGTTCGAGAAGGCAGAACGTTCGAGCCTCTTGCCACAGACTTAATCGTTTACGAAGGCTCGGAGCCTTTTGCAGCGATTGAGATCAAAGGCCCAAGGAATAGAATTGATCCTGGCTACTTGATTGACCAATTGGCAAGAGCAGCACTTCTTTTGAGAAAGGTTCCTCAAGTACTATACGTTGTTCCTGAGCAATCTGAGTACAAACTGAGTGAACTTGTGGCGATACGTGACAAACTCGAAATCGAAGGAATTAAATTTGGGACATTGCCGGAGAAAAGTCGGCTCAAACCAAAAGATCTAAAGGTTCTGGGATGATGTACTCTCTGAATGTTGGGTGTTAAGCCGTGCGCGAAGGTCTGCAATGCGCAGAAAGCAGACTTTGCAAAGTCCGGTTGACCACATTGTCCACCAAAGGCGACAGTTCTGCTTCGCGACTGGGCTATACATAGCCCTCAAAGCGTATTGTTTGCGGGACTTCAGTTGCACCGTTTTCATGAGCGAGTAGGGCGCGTGCTGACGAAAAGGTAGCAAGCGCAAAAAGAACAAGAAGGGCCTTTATCATCGTAGCGCCTCGGATCCGGGTTTTGAACTTGGGCCGGGGTTCACAAATGATCGCCCCGGCCAGCGTCAGGGCAAACGAGGTAGTTCTTGCCCTGAAACATCGTACTTTCGCCTAATTTAGAAGATCACCGACGATGCCGACGGCATCGACCACGGTAGACAGGTCATTCGTAACTTCGAGGACTTCGTCATCGACCAGAATGTAGCGGTTTCCTTTGCCCGGCTCCCCAAGCTTCCATTTGGAAAGGTCCCCAATATCCTCGAACTCCAGGTCAGATGGGAGCTTGGCACCGCGCGTGTAGCGCTTGATCTGTCCAGGTGGTACAGCTTTTGGGCCTTTGCCGGGTTTGTCTTCTATCTGAATGCTGACATCACCGTTCTTGCCCCCCTTGTTCGGCTTTTTACCCTTGTTGTCTTTGGCATGGGCATCGCTGCCTCCAAGGATGAAAAACACAACTGCTAAGGCTGCAAGAATTCCGTATGCAATCTTCATAGATTGTTCCTTTGCTTCCCAACTTCATTCGACCGGCGTTGAAAATTCCGGCACGCGCTTGATCTCTCTTAGTTGCCATTTGGCACACCCCTTAGTGACTGCCTTCACCCCGCATTAGAAAACGATCCGGGTTCTTAGACCGAACAGGGTAATCCGGTCCTGATCGGGATTTAGAAGCGGGTCGGAAATGAATTGTACCGATGGCGTGATCTGCAGTCCGGGTGAAATCGAGAAACGGTAGAAAGCTTCGAGCGTGAACTGGTCACCGTCTATGCCTCTTGCCTCGGCCCAGTTCA
>NZ_JBQFOV010000014.1:0-124248 GCF_056533885.1 Ruegeria sp. F12
GATCCTGGCCGCGCTGGGTCAGGTCGTGATCGCGGCGCGGCTGTCCCAAGTTTGATATAGCACTTTGTTTCACCACGGTCGCACAATTCGCTGTTCCTCTGTGGGGAACTTAAGATGGGTCAAGGCGAACTTTCTGTTTCTGGCCTAATATTTTGGCATCGTGAATGGAGGCAATAATGGCCAATGCAGAATCAACAGCGCGCGTGAAAACCAAGATTTCTGGTAGGGCCATGGCTGTGTTCGGTGTGACCTTTTCCTTTTTGGCCATGCTGGTCAGCGGAGGCATTTTGTTTTTCGCTCCAATAGGTAAAATCTCCAATGCCACCGACTGGCAGGTGTTGGGCCTTGACCGGCAAGGGTGGGATGACGTCCACATCGCCTTGGCGTTGCTGTTTGTCGGATTCTCCCTGTGGCACGCGGCGCTGCATTTTCGAACCTTCAAAACGCTGATCCTCGACAACAGGATGTGTCCACAGGGGCATCGGATCGAAGCGATGATCGGAGCCGCTTTCGTGATCGCTTTGGTCACATTGACGGTGTTTGGGCTTCCGCCCGCGAATTGGCTGCTCGATCTCAATGAGTTCTTCAAGCACGAGTTCTGGGCAGGCTGACCCAGAATGAACGCCCCCACAGCGAGGCTTCGCCGTGGGGGTCAAATCATCACAAGAAGTTTCGATTAGTCGTCGCCTTTCTCGCTGTAGTCGTCATTCGTATCGGACATGTGGGGAACCGGTTCGCCAGTCGCTGCGTCCAGGTAGGCTTCGACTTCGTATCCATATACGTCGCGCATTTCGACTTCGTAGTAGCGGTCGTCATCGCGCTCAATTTCCAGAATTTGGTAGCCCTGCGCTTCAAGCTTGGCGGCAACCTCGCCAACGGGCATCCAAGTGACGGTCTCAGGTGACGCCGACGTGACCGTATCGGTGGCGGCGTTGACAGCAAAGGCCGCAGCGGCGGCGGTAAGCAGGGTGGCGGCAAAGAGGATTACTTTCATGTAGGTCTCCAAGATGAATTGGGCGGGATTGCCCTGTCGGTATTCCTTTTTCTCAAATGTCGCCTGATGCCGGTCTGACAGCCCGTGTCAGTGAACTGTCAGTGGAAAGACGGTAGTTTGCCTACATGAAACACGCTTTGATCGTTCTGATATGCACACTTGCCAGCACTGTCCTCGCATCCGAGGACCACGATGCGGCACGTGATGCAGTGCGCCAACATAAGGTCATTCCGCTCTCGAAGATTGTTCCGGACGTTTTAGAGAGATTCGATGCGTCGCTGCTCGAAGCAGAGTTCGAACGCGAGCATGGCGCGTATGTCTATGAACTGGAGTTGATCACGGGCTCGGGCCGAATGATCGAAGTCATGGTGGATGCCACCACGGGTGCGATACTCGAAGTTGAGCAGGAAGGCTGGCAGGAAAGGGACGAATAATGCGGCTTCTCGCGGTCGAAGACGACCCGATCATTCGCAAGGACGTGCAATCTGCTTTGGAAGCCTCTGGATTCCGCGTGGAAATCGCCGAGGACGGCGAGGACGCATGGTTTCTGGGGGATACCGAAGATTATGACCTCGTCGTTCTTGATCTCGGATTGCCGCACATGGACGGATTGAGCGTGTTGAAACGCTGGCGCGCCAACGGCCGGCAGATGCCCGTTCTGGTCCTGACAGCGCGCGGGGCTTGGCACGAACGGGTCGAAGGGATCGAAGCTGGGGCCGACGACTATCTGCCCAAACCGTTCCGGATGGAAGAACTTGTGGCCAGGGCTCGGGCGCTGGTGCGCCGGTCTGCCGGGCATAGTGCTCCTGTGCAGACGTTGGGCGATTTGACCATCGACACGAACAGGATGTCCGTAGCTGTTCGAGGAGTGCCGATAACGGTGACCTCCCTGGAATACCGGCTTTTGTCCTACCTCATGCTGCACCGAGACCGCGTGGTGCCGCCAACCGAGCTCTTGGAGCATCTATATGGTGATGACGACGCCCGTGAGGCCAATGCGGTGGAGGCCATTCTCACCCGACTTCGCAAGAAGCTTGGGGCCGGCATTATCGGCACCAGACGCGGGTTTGGATACTTTCTGGAGGCAGTGGAGGGCGATGGGTGAAAACGGGCTCTCTCCGCTTTCGGTTGTTCGTAGCCACTGCGCTGTCGGTTTCCATCGCGCTGATGCTGGCGTTCTGGGGGCTGGGGCTGCTCTTTGCCTCGCATGTGGAACGGCGTGCAATTGATGACCTCTCCGTCCAGCTCGACCAGATACTCGCAGGAGTGGAGCGGGATGAAAAAGGGAAAATTCGGATTGGATCGGCTCCGGCAGATGCCCGTTTCTCAAAGCCTTTTGGGGGCCTCTACTGGCAGATCGAAGTTGAGGGGCTTCAGTTACGCTCAAGATCGCTATGGGATTTCGCTCTCGATCTTCCTCCGGATCATCTGAAGAGCGGGACCGTCCATGTGCACTATCTCTCCGGGCCCGGGGAAAACCAGCTGCTTGTCATGGAGCGGAGCATTGTGCTTTCCACACGCCTTGGAGGCGTTCCGATGCGCGCTGCCGTGGCCATGGATGCCTCTCAGCTTGAGAAAAGCACCGAAGAATTCCGGGAAGATCTTGTGCCTTTTACGCTTCTTCTGGCGCTTTTTATTGTCTTCGCTGGGGCGGTTCAAGTCATTGTCGGTCTTCGACCGCTAAATTCCGTCGAGCGGCGGATATCAAGGATCCGAACGGGAGACGTGAACCGGGTGGGCGAGGATTTCCCTACGGAAATTCGTCCCCTTGCAGCCGAAGTGGATGCCCTGCTCCTACAAAGGGAAAAGGACATCGAGCAGGCAAGGCACAGAGCGGGCGATCTCGCTCATGGCCTGAAAACCCCACTTCAAGCATTACTTGGAGATGCGCGCCGTGTTCGCGAGGCCGGATTGACTGATACCGCAGCGTCAATCGAAAGCACCGTCAAAAGCATGCATCGCCATGTCGAGCGTGAATTGAACAGGGTTCGTATTGCGACGCGAGCCGCCACGTCGAAGGCCGATCTCACCGAGGCTGCAAGTCGCGTTATTGCAGTAGTTCAGAAAGCCAGTTTGAACGACGCATTGAAATGGGATTTGGACGCGCCAGCGAATCTCGTGGTTGCGGCAGATATGGAAGATTTATCCGCAATTCTGGGTGCGATTACGGAAAACGCATCTCGCCATGCGAGGCGGCAAGTCAGGATATCAGCACGCAAACAGGCGACGCATGCAGTTCTGAGCGTTCTTGACGACGGTCCGGGCATTCCACCAGACAAGATCGATACTCTCATGCGCCGGGGCGTGCGCGAGGACGAAACAGGAACCGGGCTTGGCCTGGCGATCGCGCGGGAATTGACCGAGGCACTGGGCGGATCGCTGGAATTGATCTCCCGCGATCCGGGACTGATGGTTCGGATCACTTTGCCTCTGGCTGCTACCTGACAATCACCTGACAGTCCCCATCAGGCTGACATCAGTGCGCTTCTGACAAACTTCTGGTGAGATTGATGAGAGGCAGAAGCGATGAGAGAAGTTCCCGCGCCATTTGATGGGCTGGCCTATGACGGACATCTCGTCTGGGATCGATTCACTCGTGTATTTCATTGGGGGCTGGTAGCGTGCGTTTCCACCGCGTTGGTGTCTGGGTTCCTGCTGGACGCATCTTGGATTCGCCTACACCTGGTTTCCGGTTCCCTTGCCATTGCATTGGTTACTGCCAGAACTGTCTGGGGATTTACCGGCCCTACCTACGCGCGGTTTTCGCAGTTCTTACCAAGCTACCGGCAGGTTATCAGCCATCTGAGGGCCGGAGCGGCTCATGCGCGCCACATCGGGCACAATCCACTTGCTGCCTTGATGGTCTTTGTATTGCTTACCCTGATCGTCGGGCTTGGTTTGACAGGTGTCGCCAGCTTGGGCAGCGGTCTAAAATCAGGGCCGATGGCTGCCTCTTTGCCAGCATCACAGGGCCACATCTGGAGCAAAATTCACGAGTTGGCCGCTTTCGCGCTGTTGAGCTTCATTGCCCTGCATATCGGCGGTGTCGTTCTGGAAAGCCGCCGCAGCCGAGAGAACCTGGCCAGGTCGATGATAACCGGGCGCAAGGAGATGCGCGCCGGGGATTTGACTGCGCCGCCACGGCCTGCGCAGCGGGCGCTTGCCGCCCTTTTCATCTCGGGTCTTGTCATCATCGCCACCGGCGCGATCAACAGGATGTCACAAAGCCCACTGCCGCTCCCGCCGGTTGGGAGTATGGCACTGGTCTACAGCGATGAATGCGCCGCCTGCCACATGGCTTATCACCCGTCCCTGCGTCCTGCCGCATCCTGGCAATTGATGATGGACAAGCTGGACAGTCATTTCGGTGAGGACGCCACTCTGCCAAAGGAGACCGGTGACGAGATTACCGTTTGGCTGGTCAAGCACTCCGCGGAAACTGTGGACAGCAAGCCCGCGACCCTCTGGACGGGTTTGCAAGAAACCCTGCCGGTTGCCCTACCGAACACAGACATCTGGCAACGTCTTCACGGGTCGCTCGCCGATGGCACATTCACCCGCCGCACCATCCATAGCCGCTCGAACTGTTTCGCTTGTCACAGGGATGCCGAGAGCGGCTGGTTCAGCCCTTTTCAGATTTCCGTTCCGAAGGAGCCTAAGCAATGAAACCAGTTCTTGTTCTTTCCGCCATCCTGTTGTCCCAGCCTGTCTTGGCGCAAGACACTTCCCCGCAGGCCTTGGTCGATCAATACAGTGCCGAGGCGGGTGCTGCCCCATCACCGAAAAACGGACGGGCGCTGTTCACGGCCAACCATGCAAGCGGAAAACCCCATACGCCCTCCTGCGTCACCTGTCATTCGGCAGACCCTACAAAAGGCGGTCAGGCCCGCACCGGAAAGCCGATCGACCCCCTGGTTCCGCGCGTGAATTCAGAACGGTTCACCGACATGAAATTTGTCGAAAAATGGTTTGGGCGAAACTGCAACTCTGTTCTCGGCCGCGACTGCAGCGCGCAGGAAAAAGCCGACATCATTTCTTGGTTCATGAGCCTCTGAGGAAAGGACACCACCATGAAACGAATTCTTGCTGTAGCTGCAATAGCTCTGATTTCGGCGCCGGTTCTTGCCAGCGAAGGTGAGTTTATGCGGCCCGTAACTCACGCCGCAACCAAGGCCGAATGCAGCGAATGCCACATGGCCTATCCGGCAGGATTCCTGCCCAGCCGGTCGTGGACAAAGATCATGACCACGCTTGATGACCATTTTGGCGAAAACGCCATGCTGGACGACGCAACTCGCACAGAGATCGAGGCTTACCTGACCCAGAATGCCGCCGACGTCGGAGGGCGTTCGTCCAGCCTCCTCTACCGGATTGCGCCAGAGGATACGCCTCTGCGGATTTCCGAAATGCCCTGGTTCCGCTCGGAACATGACGGCGAGGTCTCGTCCCGAAAACTCCAGAAAGCAGGTTCCATGTCGAACTGCGCCGCATGTCATCGCGGCGCTGATCGAGGGATATTCGAGGACTGACAAACGAGCTTGGCGGGCATTTGCCTTTGGACAGAGTTAACCGCGCCGTCACCCAATTTTGACCCGCGTGTCGGTGACGAACTCGTAGGGGGGCAGATCGAGGTTGCGGGGCGCCGGGCCTTTCCGAATTCTGCCCGACGTGTCGTAATGTGAACCGTGACACGGACAGAACCAACCGTCCCAGTCTCCGGTGGGTTCGCTGCCGCCCTGCCCGAGTGGTATGCATCCCAGATGGGTGCAAACGCCAATAACTACCAGCCATTCCGGTCGCTGTACGCGCTCGGCGTCAGGTTGCGGGTCGATCATTGGTGCATCGTCTTCTGCTATCGCCAGCGCGATCCGCTCTTTAGTCCGGTGGTCGATAAAGATCGGCTTGCCTTTCCATTTAACAGTGATCCTCGTTCCTGGTCCGACACCTTCAAGATCTATGTCGACAACGGCTTGGGCGGAGATGTCTGCACTGGGGTTCATGCTGTTAACAAGTGGCCAGACCGCCGCGCCCGTGGCCACGATGGCGGCACCGCCGGTGACGAAGTATAAGAAATCGCGCCGAGTTTCAGGCTCTGAAGGTGCCTGTCTTTCAGAAAATTCAGACATATTGTTCCTCCTGTGCGTCAGGACGGGTTCATCGAATTATAGGACTCGGACGAGGTGGATCAGTCGCCTTGGTCCTCTTCTTCACCGCGATGCCCCATTCCCTATTCATCAGAGTGATCTTCGTCGGTGTCACCGTGCAATGCCTTTACAGTTAGTGCACCGGCCGTCAGGTGCAGTTCAGTTGCTGCTCTCCGAATTGGATTTGCTAACATGGCAATTTCCCTTCCTTATTGGGTTACAAATTTGTTCTGATCAGTTGGCCGTTGCTGCTCCTTGTTGCGCAGTGTTCTTGCCGCAAAGCCGCCAGCCATACAGGGCGCCGTTCTCAGTGTTTGCCGTGGCCGCGATGCATTAAGAAATGCATGCCCACGCAGACCAGCAAGAACAGCAACGGAGAACTGAGCAAAGGATAGAGTGTCTCGCGGTATTCCCAGCCCAGAACAGCGGCGCCCAACGCGATCGCAATGACAACCGGGAGCCAATTACGCTTGGCACCGTTGGCCGTCTGATCTTCGGTTTTGGGCGCTTCGGCCGTTACGTCAGAGCTGACCCTTTCGGTCGTCTCCTGTGTGGCGCGGGTTTCGTCGAAATTTGATTGGGTCATAGCTGATTTGTCTCCTTTTCGATGATCCATTGTTTGAGAAAGATGCGCTCGTAGGCGAAGACCAAGCCGATGCCAGCAACGGCATATACCACGATCATCGGGTCGGAGCGCAGCTTGAGTATTGTGAACGCGGTCAGGACTACGCAGTCCAGCGCCAGGGCAGTTAACAAGACCCAACCCCGAGCGTTGATCTGACTGCGCAGCCGGTGCCAAACGCCCCAATGCACGGCCATATCCATCACCAGATAAAAGAAAGCACCAAGCGAGGCGATGCGCGACAGGTCGAACAACACCGCGAGCAGACCCGCAATCACGACCGTGTAGATCAGCGTGTGAGACTGGATGCTGCCCGTCATGCCGAAATGGCTGTGCGGGATCATTTTCATGTCGGTCAGCATTGCCAGCATCCGTGATACGGCGAACACACTGGCAATCAGTCCTGAGGCGGTGGCAACCATCGCCAGCGCAACGGTCAGGTAGAAACCACCCTGCCCCAAGACTGGTCGGGCGGCTTCTGCCAAGGCATAGTCCTGTGCGGCACGGATCTGGTCGGGTGGCAGGCTGGCACCCACGGCGAAGGCGACCAACAGATAGATCACTGCGCAGATCGCGATCGAGATCATGATGGTGCGCCCGACATTGCGGTGTGGGTCGACGATCTCGGCACCGCTATTAGTGATTGTGGTAAATCCCTTGAACGCAAGGATCGAAAGAGCCACGGACGCGATGAAACCCAGCGGCCCGGCGGGGGCGGTGCCTTGCGCCTGCCAGTCGCCGCCCGCAGCCCACAGCGCGGCAACGCCAAACACTGCGATCCCACCGATCTTGAGCACAGACATGACAATGGACCACAACCCCACCGAGCGGTTCCCCGACCGGTTGACCGCGTAGGCGAAGACGATCAGCGAAACCGCGACCATCGGCACCAACGGCCCATCTTCGATGTTGAATGGGCGGAGCGCGTAGGTTGCGAATGTGCGTGCCACGAGGCTTTCGTTGATCACCATCGACAGCGCCATCAACAATGAAGCCGCGGCCGCTACAGCACCCGGTCCATATGCTTTTGTCAGGATCATCGCGATCCCGCCCGAAGACGGCCAGGCGTTGGACATGGCAATATAGGTGTAGGCGCTGAAAACCGTCACGACGGCTCCGACTACGAAAGACAGCGGAAACCATGGCCCAGCGAGCCCAGCGATCTGGCCTGTCAGAGCAAATATCCCCGCACCGATCATGACACCGGTGCCCATAGCGACCGCACCCGTCAGCGATATCGAACCTGATTTCAAGTTGCCTACGCCCTCGTGCGTCATATGCTTGTGCGCGCTCAAACCTTCGCCCCCCTCAGGCGTAGCGCATTCAACACCACTGAAATCGACGAAGCGCTCATGGCGAAGGCGGCGAACATAGGGCTGATCAGGATGCCGAAAAGCGGGAACAGAAGACCCGCCGCCACCGGAACGCCCGAGGCGTTGTAGATCAGGGCAAAGAATAGGTTTTGCCGGATATTGCGCATGGTAGCGCGGGCCAGCCTACGGGCGCGCACGATGCCATCAAGGCTTCCGTTGACCAGCGTGAAGCCTGCACTTTCGATCGCCACGTCGGCACCGGTCCCCATGGCGATGCCCACATCGGACTGCGCTAACGCGGGTGCGTCGTTCACTCCGTCACCCGCCATGGCGACCTTTGCGCCTTTCTCCTGCAGTTCGCGAATTATGCGGGCCTTGTCCTCGGGCAGTACGTCGGCTCGAATCTCATCGATACCCAGACGTTCGGCCACCGCCTTTGCAGTGCGTTCGTTGTCGCCAGTCGCCATGATGATCCGGAAACCCAGTTCGTGCAGCGCCTTGAGTGCGGCTGGTGTTGTTTCCTTGACCGGGTCGGCGACGCAGACCAACCCCGCCACTGAACCATCAAGCATCACGAACATCACCGTTTCGCCGTCATCCCGACGCGCATTGGCCTTGGCCGTCAGTTCGGCCGCCTCGAGTCCGAGATCGGTGACCAGTTTCAGATTGCCGAGCGCGACGGGGCGGCCATCCACCGTGCCTTTCACGCCTTTACCAGTCACCGCCTCGAAGTCACTGGCGTCGGACAGGGCTACGCCACGTTCCTCGGCTCCTGTGACGATTGCCTCAGCTAACGGGTGCTCCGAGCCCTTCTCCAGCGTTGCGGCCAGCCGCAGCACCTCGACCTCGTCATGGCCAGGTTCGGGTAATACAGCCACAAGCTTTGGCTTGCCCATGGTCAGCGTGCCAGTTTTGTCGACGATCAAAGTATCGATCTTCTCGAACCGCTCCAGCGCTTCGGCATTTTTGATCAGCACTCCGGCCTGCGCCCCGCGCCCCGTGGCCGTCATGATCGACATCGGAGTGGCCAGGCCAAGCGCGCACGGGCAAGCTATGATCAGTACCGACACCGCTGCGATCAAGGCGTAGGAGAGCGCCGGAGCCGGTCCCCAAATTGCCCATGCAATAAAGGCCAGCGCAGCTATACTTATGACCGCCGGTACAAACCAGCCCGCCACTTTGTCAGCGTATTTCTGAATTGGTGCGCGCGAGCGTTGCGCGTTGGCCACCATTTCGACAATCTGGGACAGCATTGTGTCAGAGCCCACTCGGGTTGCTTCGATCACAAGGCTACCGGTGCCGTTGATTGTGGCCCCTGTGACCGGCTCGCCTTGTACCTTTTCGACCGGAACCGGTTCGCCAGAGATCATGCTTTCGTCAACAGATGAGCGCCCTTCGAGTACAATGCCGTCTACTGGCACCTTGTCGCCGGGGCGTACGCGAAGGCGGTCACCTACCTGTACTTCTTCAAGCGGAATTTCCTCTTCACTGCTGTCAGGGCGGATAATGCGGGCGGTCTTTGCGGCCATGTCCAGCAAAGCGCGGATTGCCTTTCCTGTGCCTTCGCGTGCCCGCAGTTCCATCACCTGCCCGAGCAGAACAAGTGTAACGATAACTGCGGCCGCTTCGAAATAGACCCCAACATGGCCTTCTGAATCTCGAAAACCGTCCGGAAATATGTGGGGCATCAATACGGCGACAACGCTGAACAGCCACGCGGCCGAAACCCCCATGGCAATCAACGAGAACATGTTCAGGTTCATGGTGCGAAACGAATTCCACCCTCGTTCCAGAAATGGCCAACCGCACCAAAGAACAACCGGAGTGCCAAGTATCAGTTCAATCCATAGGGTTGTTCGCTCACCAAAAATCTCTCGCACACCAGACAGCCCAACGTAGGGGCCCATCGTGAAAACCAAAAGTGGAAGCGTCAGAATCGCACCTACCCATAGGCGCCGAGTGAAATCCACCA
Source organism: Ruegeria sp. F12 (assembly GCF_056533885.1). NCBI lineage: Bacteria > Pseudomonadati > Pseudomonadota > Alphaproteobacteria > Rhodobacterales > Roseobacteraceae > Ruegeria > Ruegeria sp. F12. The sequence goes on from NZ_JBQFOV010000014.1 coordinate 10,046, forward strand.
GTTCCGGGTTCGGCCCCTCGTCCACCATCGCCGCGCTTTCCAGCTCCAACCCCATGCCGCAGAGTGGACAGGACCCGGGATGGGTTTGCCGCACCTGCGGATGCATCGGGCAGGTATATACGGGTCCGTCATAGCCTGTCGGAACGATGTCATATTCACCGTTCTCGTCCGTCGCGCCATGATGCGCGGAATGGTGGTGATGCGCATGCGCATCCACCTCGCCCTCGGGCACAAGGTGCATCCCGCATTTGGGACAGTCGCCGGGCCCAGATTGACGCACGTCAGAATGCATGGGGCAGACGTAAGCGACCTCGGTCGGGCCGTTCGCGTGGATTCTGATGTCGTGGTCTTCTGTCATGTTCTGCTCCCTGGTTTAAGCTTTGGTCGTAGAGCCGTTTAATTACGCAATGCCGGGCACAGTCCTTCAGGGCAGAACAACCATCTGGTGGCCCTCACCCAGTATCGGCATTTCGGTAATAGCCGTCAGGCTGACTTGATCGACGATCCAGACCTTCGGTTCGGTTCGGCTTGATACCATCACTTTGCCTGAGTTCGGTATGGTCGTCAGGTGATAAGGTGCCGGTGACAGGTTGGTCGAGCGCTGTTTGCCCGTAGCAAGATCAATCGACAACAACCGGTCGGTGCCTTTGGCGGCCACGAACAGTACGCCCTCGCGGTCGGACAGGCCGATCCCGTGCAACTCGCCTCCAATGTCATAGGTTTCGGTGACAGAACCGCTGGCAAGATCTACGCGGAAGGCCTTGCCACCATCACTGTCGGCTACGAAGGCGGCGCTGCCGGTGGCGTTAAGTACAAGATGCTCAGGGCCTTCGCCGACGGGCATGTTGCGTACGACGAAGCCTTTGACGACATCCACTTCGCTAAGTGTACCATTGCCGGTATTGGTGACATAGACCCTGTCGCCGTCAGGCGCGAATACCGCATAGTTGGGCATTGGCCCGGTTGCTACGAAACCAAGGAAGCTGAGCTTATCGAGATCGACGATCGAAATACCGTCACCGCCCGGATGGGTCGCCACCGCGAACCGCCCGTCGGGCGACACCGCAGTGTGATGCACCGCACCTGGAACCTCGATCTGGCGGACGACCTCGCGTGTTTCCGCATCAAGGATCGTCAGCAGGCTCCGCCCCTTGTCTTTGGGCAACGCAGTGACATCGCGCTTGGCGTGGTGCGCAGCGTGTTCATCCTTGGACATACCTTCGGGTTTTGGTGGCGTTGTGGCCTCGGTTTCTGCGTAGCTGCCCGCGACCAGGTACTTAAAGCCGGGCGCGCCGGCCAGCCCATGGACCGCCACGAGCCTCGGCAGCCGCTCGACGGTCTTGCCGGTTTCGGAGTCGATCACCAGAACCGAGTCCGCGCTGCCTTCGGGAATGAACACGGTTGCCGCCAGCGTGAGCGAAGGCGCAGTCAAAGCTGCGACGGACAGGCCTGCGGCCAGATTGAACAGGGTCATTTAGGTTTCCTTTCGTCAACTGAAACGCGCGCATTGGCGGGCACGTGCAGAAAAATCCGGTAGATGACGGCCATCAGGAAGGGCGTCAAAAGCAGGGTCAGAGCGATGGCCTTCATGGCTTTGTCCTTTCAATCAGTTGAGTTTTGTGCGAGCCGCAAAGACATTGAACAGTCCGCCGAACAGCAACGCGGCGTACCAGCCGTAGAGAAACGCCCATAACAGTCCCAACAGGAATGAGGGCAGGCTGAGCCAAGTCATTCCGGGCATCAGGCCGATCCAAGCCCGGTACATGGCAAAACTTGGAAAGATCAGGTCAAAGGCCACGCACAGCAGGTAGGTTGCGGCCAGAAACAGGCTGAGCGCCCAGCCAAGGGTTGTCACCGGAACACCGGGATGATGTTCTTGTGTCCCCATCACACAGGGGCCACAGGTCAGGCGCAACAGTGCGAATAGCACCACGCCCGTGACGAAAAAGTACAGAATGGTAAGCATGGTAAGTGTCCTGAACTGAGTTGGGCCGCAATCAACGGCTTGGGCAAGACCCCGGAGCGATTCCGGAGCCATTGCCGGTCACGTTCAGGACAGGTTTGGCGGATGTGGTAGTGGTGCGACCGGCAGGCTTGCGCGTGGCCGGAACCGTTCTGGCGCCACGGGCGTAGCAATACGCATCGAGAGCAATTCAGGTGCCGCCATAACTGCCATCGCATAGCAGCCCGGGTGCACTGAGCAGTCTAATTCTTCTGATGGATGAGACGCGGGATACCCACCGCTGTCATCGATCACAAGCTCGGCCTGGGTGGCGGCCTTCGCGATGTCATGCCCGGCATGGGACGGCACAACAGAGATCAGCATCGAAACCACCAACGCACAGATCAACAGGACCTGCAGCCGGCCCATGGCTCGGGCCGTCCGTGTCGCAGTTGATATCCATTGTGCGCGGATCACTTAGGGTTTCCTCCATTCTCCAACAGTTTAGGGCCGCTTGGACCGGTCGCATTGATCTGGCTCAATTCGTGGTCTGAAGAGCCAACAGGCATCTTGCGTTTCCAAGCCAACCAGATAAGTGGCGCCCCCGTCAACAGCCCAAGCCCGATAACCGCAAGGCTGGTGCCGCCTGTCGCGGTTTCGGTAATCTGGCTGCCCAGATGGGCCAGAACGAAACTGGCCGGCAGGAGTCCAGCCAAGGTGGCCAGTGCGAACCGCCAAAATTGAAGTCGGGTCAGACCGGCGGCATAGCTGACCATGTCGAAAGAAACGAAAGGCATCAGGCGGCTGGTGAACACGGTCAACATCAGGGCATTCTGCGATCCAAGCAACCCCAAGTCCAGCTTGTCGCCGAACCACTGGCGCAGCGCGTCGCGCCCCAACCAACGGGCTATCAGGAACGCCAGCAGCGCCCCCAACTCCGCTCCGATAGCAACCAATGCGGTTCCCAGCCCATGCCCATATGCCACCCCGGCAGCGACAGCGATCGGAGCGCTGGGGATTGGGCTGGCAACCACTGCGGCTGTCATGAAGCCGATGATGACAACGGGTCCGAACGGGCCGGCCCAATCCACCCACGCAGTAATGACTTCGCGCGATAGTCCTGCGTCCAACGCGCCAGACAGCCACAACCAGATGGTGGCGATCAGCAACGCGATCAAAACCGCGATGAAAACCAAACGGCTATTGCTGTGCAGGCCCTCCAGCTTTCGTTCCTCCTATGACATAGCCCTCCACCCCTAAACGGGAGTGACGGATTCCGAGGTCACTTAGCGATGTATTTGATCAGCGCTACGATCGCCAGAACGATCAACACTGCGATCAGCAACATCCAGATCATTCCAAACCCCATTCCAGCGCCATAGCCCATCATCGCTTTGTTCCTCAGTGGTTTGTGCCGAGTGCGATGACCCGGCTACACGGTTGCGTTTCAGTTGTTGGTTTCAGAAGCCTTTGTCACAGGTTTCGAGGCCTTCATGCCGTGTTTCGGCGACATCGTCTTTGCGCCTTTCTCGATTTCCCCTGTGGTCACAACGCCATCGCCATTGGCATCAAGATGCTGAAATCGGTCCACCATGGTTTCGCGGATCATCCCGGAATGCAGCGCTTCGAACTCATCAATCGACAGGTTGCCATCTCCATTGACGTCATGCGCCTGCATCCGGGCCTTCAGACCTTCGGCGATCTCAGATTCGCTCGGGCGACCGTCCTCGTCCATGTCCAGAACCGCCAGCCAGTTGCCGCCCATCATCTGGCCATGCATTTTCACCATCATTTGCATCATGCCTGCGTGATCGCCCATCATGCCGCCGGGCGCACCCTGCATCATGCCGCCCTCATGGCCCTGCATCTGCGCGCTGCTGCCATGCTGACCGGCGGCAAGCGCGGGCAGCGCCATCAAAGTCGCGGCAATGGCTCCAGCGGCCAGCGTGAAGGTACGTTTCATGACTTTCACCTCTCGGGTTTTTGTTTCTACACAAAGCATATGGCCGCCCTCGGTCGCGCCACCACCCCCCTGCTCAACCCGGTTTGTATCGTTGTGTCGCAGCCCGCCCAACTGATACAAAGGGATACAAAAAAGCCGGGATTTGTACCGCGCCGGGGCTTATGATTGCGCCATGACTGAAGCACCACATATCTTGATTGTCGACGACCACCGCGAAATCCGTGATGCTGTCAGCCGCTATCTGGAAAAGAATGGGTTGCGCGCCAGTACCGCGCGCGACGCAACCGAGATGGACGCACGACTGGCGGCCGGTCGGATTGATCTTATCGTACTCGACATCATGATGCCGGGCGAAAACGGATTGTCGGTCTGTCGCCGCCTGTCCGCGGCCGGTGGCCCGCCGATCCTGATGCTGACAGCCCTCAGCGATGACACCGACCGTATCGTGGGTTTAGAGATCGGCGCCGATGACTACCTGCCCAAACCATTCAACCCACGTGAATTGCTGGCCCGGATCAAGGCGATCCTGCGGCGTTCCGAAACCACCGTCCCCCCGGCTGGCGATCTGAGCGGCAAACGGATCGCCTTTGGAAGCTGGGTTCTGGATGCCGACAGTCGCACCTTGATATCCGCCGAAGGGGCCGAAGAAAGTCTGACCACCGCCGATGTCCGGCTGCTGGCCGTATTCCTGCAGCGGCCCCGCAAACTCCTGTCGCGAGACGAACTGCTGGATTTGACCGCCGGCCGCAGCCCGCACTTGTTCGACCGTACGATCGACAACCAGGTCAGCCGCTTGCGTCGCAAGATCGAAGCTGACCCAACGCGGCCGAAGCTCATCACCACGATAAGAGGTGGCGGTTATTGCCTGTCGACCGACGTGAGCGAGCTTACGGGATGAAAGCCTTTGCCCAAAGTCTGCGCGGTCAGCTTATCCTTTTGATCATCGCCGCGCTGGCTGCCGCGCAACTGGTCAGCCTGTGGCTGTTCGTCGACGAACGCTCAATGGCAGTGCACATGGCCCTTGGCCTGGAAACCGCCGGACGCGCCGCAAACATCGCGCGGCTGATTGAAGAAGCTCCACCCGAGATGCACGACGCGATCCTGCGGGCGGCAAGTTCTCCACTGGTGCGTTTCAGCCTTACAGATACGCCCGCAGTCGATCACACCGGACATAGCGCTGGTGGGACGGTCGAAAACACAATCCGCAGAATTCTGCCAGGCTATGAAAACCGTCCCATCCGGGTAGAGTTGCATGAGTTCTCTCCCGATATGCTGCCGGTTGAAGGTGTTCCGTCTACAATGGCTGAAATGCACATGGCAATGATGCGTGATCACGTTTCCGCAATTGAAATGCAGCTGTCGATCGCTCTGACGACCGATCAATGGCTCAACGTGGATACCCGGTTCCATAACCCTCCTCTGCAATGGCCTTTGCAGTCCTTCGTCAGCTTCGGTTTCACTGCAACTTTAATTCTTGGAGCAGCCATTTGGTTTCTACTGACACGGCTGACCGGCCCGTTGCGCCGCCTGTCACTGGCTGCAGACCAGTTTGGTCGCGGTGAAGACGTCCAGGAACTGACGGTTTCTGGTCCGACCGAGGTGCGAGATTTGACGCAGGCGTTCAACCATATGCGTGATAGGCTGACTCGCTATGTTGCCGATCGGACCAGACTATTGGGGGCGCTGGGTCACGATTTGCGGTCGCCACTGACGGGATTGCGGGTTCGCGCCGAACTGGTGGAGGAAGAGGAGACCCGTGACCATCTGATCGAGACCATCGAGGAAATGCAGGAGATGGTGGACTCCACCCTGTCATTTGCCAAGGGCGTGGCCACGCGCGAACCTTCCAGTACCGTCCCAATTGGTGAATTCGTAACCAAAACGACCGAAGACATTGTGCAAGCCGGTGACACGGTTGAAGTATCGGTCGCAGACAATCCGGCCGTCACGCTTCGGCCGATGCTGATGAAGCGAGCTCTGCGCAATATCATTGAAAACGCCTGCCGGTATGGTGCCCGGGCCAACGTCTCAGTCATGCAAGAGGGGAATGAGGCAAAAATATTGATCCAGGATCAGGGGCCCGGCATCCCCGAGCATATGCTCGATGCGGTATTCGACCCATTCGTGCGGCTTGAAACATCCCGCTCGCGAGAGACTGGCGGAACCGGCTTGGGGCTGTCGATCGCACGTACGATCATCCAGTCGCACGGTGGCACGATAGAATTGCTAAACGGGGAAACTGGCGGTTTGTGCGCTAAGGTGGTTCTGCCAGTTTTTGAGGGCCAAACGTAACTTGTGAACACAATCGGCATGCCCCGAAAGCTTATTGGAAGCGTACCGCTTTGGGCCAGTTTCAGGTGTGGGCTCAAACGCAGCGGCGGAGAACACTGAACTGGAAAGACTGACTTTCCCCCCAAGAGGTTTGGTGCAGGTGATGGCGATGCGCGACGAGTTCAAAGTGTTCCTCAAAAAGCACGGCGATATCGCTCGGACTATAGCGGGCGACAGGGAGACCACTGCAAGTCTCCGGCCCATCAAGTGCAAACGTAGCAATGATCACATGGCCGCCAATTTTTACCCCTTTCTTCACGCTTTCCAGATAGGCCGCGCGTTGCGATGTATCCACGAGAAAGTGAAAAACCGCCCTATCATGCCAGACGTCATATCTGCGATCGGGGACCCAAGAAGTTATATCTGCAGAAATCCAAGTGACTGTTTCAGCGGCGCGCCCCAACCTTTCCCGGGCCGTGTCCAACGCGACCTGCGATAGATCGAGAACTGTCACGTCATGGAGCCCCTTCGCAAGCAACGCTCCAGCAAGACGAGATGTACCTCCACCAATGTCGATGACGGATGAAGGCTTAGACACTCTGATCAACTCGATGAGTTCAAGCGATATCTCTGGATCATCCTCGTGCCAACTCAATTGGGTGTCAAACTTCTCGCCATAGACATCGTCCCAGTGCTCTCTTGTGTTAGCTGTCATGTCGTATCGTTTTCCCAAGTCGTCGCCCTGGAGATATCCTCATTTTGACCGCTCCGCGCTGCGTTTTCGACTGAAGCAAAAACCAACAAGGCAACGCCCCAGACAATTCGACGCTGGTCCGTTGAATGGCCGCGTGAAGTCATCTCGGCGACAATGTAGTACACACATTCCAATTGTGAAATGTTTTAGGTGGGATTTGCTTGTCGGTCAGATTTCCACTGGGCTGCGCAAGTAGCTCCAGAATTTTGCGCAGTTTAACTGCAGTGGCGCGGGCCGGAGATACCGAAGCGTTGGCAGTTTGTGTACTGCTTGCCTGGATTGCTCTGTTCAATCAGTATAGCCGGAAGATTTTCTGAGCTTTGGAGCTTCAATCAGTCAACGAATTGCTTAAAGCGCCTTTAACCGACAATGGACTGATAACTTATGAGCAGAGCCACAGATCGTTGAAATACGATTTGGTTCTTGAGTGGCTCCTACTCCATTTCTCTTAGTTCATAGAATTTCCTACAGTCGTTGAAACGGCGAACAATCACATCATTGGTGAATAGCTGCCGCATCAACAGACTCAGTTTTTCATGATCGCGCCGATCGCATACATACCATCATCGCTTTTGACCAACATCAGTGTGACTTCGTCACCTGCGCTGATCTCACCCATCATCTGGGCATTCTCAAGAAGCTGCAAATCCATCGTCATCGCGGGCCACCCGATCTCGGGGATCGGATCATGGCTGACGTTAGCGGTTTCGTCGCCAATTGAGTTCACCAAAGCCTTTGCGTGGACCGCACCTTCCATCTGTTCGGAAGACATGGGCATGTTGGAATGGTCCATGCCGTGGTTCGTTTGCGCGATGCCGGATGTTGTAGACACGGCCAATAGGGCCAAAATTGCAGTCAAAGTTTTCATCAGATGCTCCTGTTTCAAGGTTGTGGGTATTATTCTGCCGGAAGCGCAGGGGGCACTTCCTGGATCGTGTGGGAGATCTCTCGGTTCACGCGATTGAGCGCGAGCCGTTTCCAAATCACGAATATTGCGGGAATGACAAAAAGCGTAAGAAGGGTCGCTGTCACCATGCCCCCAATCATCGGCGCAGCGATCCGCTGCATGATTTCAGAGCCTGTACCGGTGCCGTACATGATGGGTATCAGTGCTGCAAAGATCGTGGCTACAGTCATTACCTTCGGCCGAACCCGAAGAACGGCTCCTTCGAACACCGCGTCTTCGATATCGTCACGTGTCAGCTTTCGCTGTTCCGATTGCGCCAGCCCTCGACGTTTCTCCCAAGCAAGATTGAGGTACAACAACATGACAATCGCTGTTTCCACGGCAACTCCCGCCAGCGCGATGAAGCCCACGAGCACAGCAATTGAGATATCGAAGTTAAGATACCATAAGAACCAAACCCCACCTGCCAATGCGACCGGGAGCGCCGCAAGAATTATCCCGACCTCAATCACCCGATTGAACGCCAAGAAAAGCATGAGCGTGATAATTAGCAGGGTTGCAGGAGCAACGATCGTCAACCTGTCCTGCATTCTCTCTATGTACTCATACTGCCCTGACCAAGTCAGCGAGTAACCTGGAGGCAGGTCGACCTTTTCTGTAACCACCTCTTGTGCTTCGGCCACATAGCCGCCCAGGTCGCGCCCCGCGATGTCGATGAACACGAACCCAGTTCGTCGAGCGTTCTCTGATCGTATCATTCCCGGCCCGTCAACTATTCGAATATCGGCGAGAGCGGACAGTGGCACATGAGCACCCGACGGCGTGACGACAGGAAGATTTTCGAGCCGTTCCGGGCTGTCTCGCCATGCCTGAGGGTACCGAAGGTTTATAGGAAACCTCTCCAGCCCCTCCACAGATTCCGACACTTGCATACCGCCAATTGCGGTCTGCACTACGTCCTGAACTTCTCGAACACTCATCATGTATCGGGAGGCGGCATCTCGTTTGACGTCGATTTCGATGAAACGCCCGCCAACAGGTCGCTCTGCGTAGGCGGAAGCCGTTCCATCAATATCAGCGACCGCACGCTCTACTTCGATCCCTATATCTGTAATGACCTCCAAGTCGGTGCCGGATATTTTGACACCGACAGGAGTACGGATACCTGTCGCAAGCATATCGATGCGGTTCTTGATAGGTTGGATCCAAACATTTGTAACGCCCGGAACCTGAACGATACGATCGAGCTCATTCCGGATTTTCTCCATTGTCATGCCGGGGCGCCATTCTTCTTCCGGCTTGAGTTGGATTGTGGTCTCCACCATCGTTAGAGGTGCTGGATCGGTTGCAGTCTCCGCACGCCCAACTTTACCGTGAACAGTTTCGACTTCTGGCACGGTCGCGATCAGGCGGTTGGTCTGCTGCAGTACCTCACGGGCTTTTCCCGTCGAGATCCCGGGGTAGAAGCTCGGCATGTAGAGAAAATCACCTTCGTTCAACTCGGGCATGAATTCAGAGCCAATTCTCTGGTACGGGTACCACATGGACGTCACCAAAACGCCAGCCAAAAGTGTTGTTGCCCATGGCCAGGCAATTGCCGCGTCCAGAAATGGGCGGTACACGAACACGACCAAACGATTTAGCGGATTTTTTCGCTCAGGTAGAATACGCCCCCTTACAAAGTAACCCATTAAAACCGGGACCAGCGTTATCGAAAGGATGGCGGCTGCAGCCATGGCGTAGGTCTTGGTATAAGCGAGTGGCGAGAAGAGCCTACCTTCCTGATTTTCCAAAACGAAGACAGGCAGAAAACTAACCGTGATGATCGCCAGAGAATAAAACAGGGCTGGTCCCACCTCAGAAGCGCACTCTTGCACAATCCGCCATCTGTTCTCTGCTGTGAGCTTTTCCTTTTCCAACCGCCTGTGCATCGCCTCGATCATCACAATCGATGCGTCGACCATCGCACCAATAGCGATGGCTATGCCGCCGAGCGACATGATGTTTGCGTTTACTCCTTGCGCCTTCATCAGAATAAATGCGGCAAAGATTCCCAGCGGGAGCGACAGAAGAATCACGAGGGATGACCGCAGATGAAGTAGAAAAGCCGCGCACACAAGAACAACGACGATGAATTCCTGCGTCAGTTTCTTCTGGAGGTTATCGATAGCGCGCTCGATCACACCAGATCGGTCGTAGGTCGTTATGATTTCGACCCCTTCCGGCAGGTTTGAGCGCAACTCTTCTATGCGCGCTTCCACCGCTTTGATCGTCGCCAACGCGTTCCCACCCCATCGCAGGATGACCACTCCGCCAACCGCGTCTCCTTGCCCGTCGAGCTCTCCGACACCACGGCGCATTTCAGGCCCCAGGCGGATTTCAGCGACGTCTCCAAGCGTCAGAGCGGCGCCGCGCTCGTTGACCATCAATGGCGCGCTTGCAAGGTCTGACAATTCATCGATGTAGCCCGATGACCTGACCATGAATTCGGCTTCACCCATCTCAATGACGCTGCCGCCCGTCTCGCGGTTGGCCGCCTGAATAGCCGTCCTCAATTGTGCAAGTGTTATGTCATAGGCACGTAGTTTGTTTGGGTCGACGACGACCTGGTACTGTTTGACCATTCCGCCGATGGTGGCGACTTCTGAGACGCCTTCCACGGCTTGTAATTCGTATTTCAGAAACCAATCCTGCAGAGTCCTGAGCTGAGCCAGATCATGATTTCCGGTTCTGTCAACCAGCGCATACTGATAAATCCACCCGACCCCAGTCGCATCTGGGCCAAGTTGTGGTGACACGCCTTCAGGCAAGCTGCCGGTAATCTGGCCCAAATATTCGAGCACACGCGACCGAGCCCAGTAGAGGTCCGTCCCGTCCTCAAAGACGACATATACAAAGCTGTCTCCAAAGAACGAGAACCCGCGAACGTCTTTTGCACCGGGTACGGCCAATAGGGCTGTCGCAAGTGGATATGTGATTTGGTTTTCGACAACTTGAGGCGCTTGCCCGGGATATGGCGTGCGAACAATTACCTGGACATCCGAAAGATCTGGGATTGCATCAACCGGCGTCTCACGAATGGCCCAAATACCCGCAACTCCTATCATGAATGCGAGGGCCAAGATGACGAACCTGTTGGCGAGCGAAGAACGAATGATGGCCGTGATCACTGCGTAACACTCCCATCAAGCGCGACCTCTAACAGCGTCATCGAAAAGTCGGGATTGCGGCGAAGGATCAAAGAAACATCAATCCCTACAGGCAAGTTAGAAACCTCAATCCCCTCCGCAACCGGGAAATCCATGGTCATGCCCGGCATGCCGATCTCAGTCATCGGACCGTGTGTTACGTTCGCAGTACGCGCGTTCGGGTCGATACTGTTAATCCGGCCAGAAACCTGAAGCGGCGGCGCAATAGGCGTTGCCGCGGCCAAGATCATTGTCATGCCATCTGCACGCGCGAAAGTCAGAGTCATTTCAGAACCGACTTCGAGCATGTTTGGGTCCAATGTTGGCTCTATTGGGAAATCCATTGTCATGCCCGGCATCCCAATCTCAGTCATCAGCCCGTGAGTGATGGTTGCAGTTCCTGCCTCAGCATTAACGAGGTTGATCGTGCCGGTGACTACAATCGGTGGAGCAGAAGGCGTGATGGTTTCTTCGGGTTCAACTGAATCCGTCGGCGGCGAGCCCTGTTCGCGAACTGCCACAATCGAGAACATCCCCCCTTCTCCCTCTGCCAGATCAAACTCAATTGGCATGTCGATTGGCACGGTAGTGAGATCTACTCCCACAACAGGCAAATCCATTGTCATGGCGGGCCAACCGAGCTCGGGGATCGGTCCGTGCTCAAGCGTCAATTTGCCGTCTGAAGTGACGGCGCGCGCGATTCCGGCTCCAGTTCCGGCAATACCATCGTCTGGTGCAAGCTCCATCAGGCTCAGAAGCCCATCCGCACCCCGCGCGATCACGAAAGCAACCGCGTCGCCAGCATTCAAACGGTCGAGCGAAACACCAGACCTCACCGGAAACTGCGAAGTCATTGCGGGCCAATCAAGGCTTTCGAGAACGTCGTGACGAACAGTAGCCATACGATTTTGGGCATCGAGTGAAACCAGGGTACCTGCCCCGCGTGCTGGTTCGGTGTCCGTTGGTGTCATACGCGTGAAGCCGGCGCTCAAAGCACTTTCACTGTCGATTAGAAACTGTGCGGATGCGACAACTTCCTCGCCGGGTTCAAGCCCTTGTAGAACTTCTGTTCGTCCCCCCTCGCCGAAACTGTCTCGAAGACCTGTAGTCACCAGTCTCGGGCGAAAGGTACCATCGCCTGTTTTCAAGATGACGCGTTCCGCCGAACCAGTACGAATTAGCGCCTCTGATGGAACAGTGAGAACATTCCGGCTTTCATCCGGTATAAGGCTAACACTGCCAAACATGCCCGGCCGCAGCACGCCGTCGGTGTTATCGAAACTCAGTCTGACGGGAAGAGTTCGGGTTTGCGGATCAAGCTCAGGGTAAACATAGTCGATTTCGCCTTCGAAGGTGCGACCGGGTAGGTGCTCGAACCTTGCTATTGCGCGCATGTCTTCCGACAAACGTGCAATATCTCGTTCGAAAACATCGACGATCAGCCATACTTCGGAAAGATCGGTGACCGAAAACGCAAGCGTGCCTGGCTGCAGGTACATTCCATCGGCGGCGTTCAGCGCTATGACAACACCGTTTTGAGGCGCCTCAATTTCCACATTTCGAACCAACTCACCGCCCGCCTCGATCTCTGCAACCTGACGTGCGGACATACCGTGGCTGATCAACTTGTTGCGCGCCGCGTCCAAAATACGCGGGTCACCAGCTTCGACTGCGCGTACAAGATCGCCGGTTGCAGCTGCGATCAGCGGTGAAAAGAGTTCGAATAGAACTTGCCCCTTCTCAACGCGATCACCGACCGCGCGAACTTTCAGTTGCTCAATCCAACCTTCAACGCGTGTATGAACGTGATTGGTCAGGTGCTCGTCAAAGCCGACGAAACCCACCGTCTCGATACGAGGCTCGATATCCGTCATGCGTGCAACCGCGGTTCGCACGCCAATTGCGTTGATTTCTGCAGCGCTCAGGGTGACTTCTTCAGGGTCGCCGGTAGGTTCCTGCCCAGAATAAACCGGGATCAAGTCCATACCCATCGGCGATTTTCCAGGTCCAGGCTGCCGAAAATTCGGATCCATCGGAGCTACCCAATAAAGGACCTCTGGTTCGTTCGACTGGCCCTGATCAATTGGATTCAGGTACAGTCTTTCAAGAATGACACCTCCACCCAGGCCAAACGCCAAGGCAAGTACTGATAGTGCCGCATATCTTCCACGCATAATAATCTCCTGACGGTCGCAGTGCACGCTCGAACCGAAACAACATGAAAACCCGCGCTTGCGGGCCTGTGGATGTTAGGAGATTTGTGGAGGGCGATCGGGCGTCAGGGGCTCCTGAGACAGGCGGGTGTCCGAATCCATGTTTCGGTTTTGCTGCCCAAAAGCTGTAGCCAACACAGCAACACTCACTTGGGTTGGATACTCACCAACGCAGCAGATGCCGGAATGACATTCTCCGCTGTGATTTACGTGGCTATCCGTGTGGATTTGGCCAGTCGTCGGATGCAAACCGCTATGGTCGTGTTTGAAGTCTGATGACTTTGCAGCCATTGAAACGCCGTGAGGCTCAGAGGTGCTACTGTTTTTGACGTCAGTGCTCGCGACCACAACAGTGCCGACGAATGTCATCGCCAAGCAGACGCATGTCAGAAACGTCATTCGCAACACTGAGAAAAACTTCCACTCCATCCCGTGCAGTTAGGACGAACGTAACGTGTGTTCAAGCCAGTCGGAGAAAAAAACAGGTGAGTTGGTGCGCTGCATCGAAATGAAGCTGATTCCCGCGAATACACGTAACAAACTGCCAAAATTGGAGGCAGTTCATACGATGAGCGCATCTAAGTTTGGCCGAGGTTCTTCAGGATCGGGCAGTCAGGGCGGTGGTCGCCAGCACATTCGTCGATCAGATGAGACAGTGTAGCATGCATGGCCTTCAGGTCCGCGATCTTGGCATCTATCTCTTTTAGGTTCTGTTTGGCGATATCCTTCACGTCCGCGCTTGCGCGTTCTTTGTCCTCGTACAACGCCAGTAGTGAACGGCAATCCTCAATGGTAAAGCCCAAGGAACGGGCCCGCCCGATGAAGGCCAGTTTGTGCAATTCCTTTTCATCGAAATGACGATACCCATTCAGGCTGCGCCTGGGTTTGATGAATCCGATATCCTCGTAATAGCGGATGGTTTTGGCAGGCAAACCCGAACGTTCTGCTACATCTCCGATATTCACAGCGGTTCTCCTATTCTATTCAGCAGGCGCTGAACGCAGCGTCTGCTCGGTGTTCTGCGAGATCTGTTCTCGCCCAACTTTGATCGGCTTAACCCAGCGCAACCGCAGCGCGTTGGTCAGTACAAATACACTGGACAGAGCCATGGCACCTGCAGCCAGAACCGGCGACAGCAACGGGCCGCCAAACGGATAGAGCACCCCCGCTGCAACCGGTATGAGCAGCGTGTTATAGCTGAATGCCCAGAACAGGTTTTGGCGGATGTTGCGCATGGTGCGCTGACTAATATCGAAGGCGTTGACCACGCCTGTCAGGTCGCCTGACATCAGAACGACGTCAGCCGCCTCGATGGCGATGTCAGTGCCTGTCCCGATCGCTATTCCTACGTCAGCCGCCGCCAGAGCGGGGGCATCATTGATGCCATCACCCACAAAGGCCAGTTTTCCGCCATTTGAGCGCAGATCTTGCAACGCGGATACTTTACCCTCGGGCAGAACCTCGGCCACGACATGATCGATGCCAAGCTGCGCCGCGATGGATTTGGCTGTAGCGGTATTGTCGCCGGTAATCATCGCTACTTTCAGCCCCAGTCCGTGCAAAGCTTCAATTGCGTCTGGCGTGGTGGTCTTGATTGGGTCCGCCACAGCGATTACGGCCGCGATAACCCCGTCTACGGCAGCATAAAGTGGAGTCTTTCCGTTGATTGCCAGTTCAGCGCCCCGATCAGACAGCGCGCCCATTTCAACCCCTTCGCGACTCATCAGGCGGTCGGCCCCGATCAAGATTGTATGGCCTTCGACTGAAGCGCTTACCCCGTAACCGGTGAGCGACGTGAAGTCTTCTGGCTTCGAAAGCTCCAGACCACGGGTTTCAGCCGCGCGCACGATGGCCGTGGCGATCGGATGTTCGGATGTGACCTCAACGGCAGCCACAAGGCGCAGAACCTCATCCTCGGCCAATCCTTCGGCCACAATAAGGTCGGTCAGCTCCGGGCGCCCTTCGGTCAAGGTCCCTGTCTTGTCTACCGCAACAACAGTGGTTTCCTGCAGCATTTGCAAGGCGTCGCCCTTTCGGAAAAGGACACCCATCTCGGCCGCGCGGCCGGTGCCGACCATGATTGAGGTGGGTGTGGCCAACCCCATGGCGCAGGGGCAAGCAATGATCAGTACCGCAACCCCGGCTACCAACGCCAGGCTGAGCGCGGGATCGGGTCCGAACAACATCCAAACCAGCACAGTCACAACGGCCACAGCGATCACTACCGGCACGAACCACAGCGTGATGCGATCGACCAGGCCTTGAATCGGAAGCTTGGCCCCTTGGGCTTGTTCGACCATTTGAATGATCTGGGCCAACATAGTGTCTGCGCCGATCTTTTCAGCCCGGTACGTCAATGCGCCCGCGCCATTGACTGTTCCGCCGACCACAGTTGCGCCCTCGGTCTTTTCGGCAGGAACCGGCTCGCCGGTGATCATGCTTTCATCGACATATGACGCGCCGGTCACTACGGCACCATCCACCGCGATTTTTTCGCCCGGTCGAACGTGCACAATATCCCCTACATCGATCTGCTCGATCGGTAGCTCGACAACCGATCCGTCGCGCTCAACTCGCGCTGTTTTTGCCTGCAGACCGACCAATTTTCGGATCGCTTCACCAGTTCGCCCCTTGGCGCGCGCCTCGAGGAACCGCCCCAGCAATATGAGAACCACGATCACCGCTGCGGCCTCGTAGTAGACGTTTGCGGTGCCGGCGGGAAGAACACCCGGCGCAAAGGTGGAAACAAGCGAGAACCCATAGGCCGCCGAAGTGCCCAGGGCCACCAGAGAGTTCATGTCCGGCGCGCCTTTGAACAAGGAAGGGAATCCCTTGGTGTAGAACTGCAAACCAGGGCCAAAAAGAACGATCGTGGTCAGAAGGAATTGCAGGTAATAGCTGTTCTGGATGCCGATCGTGCTCGCTATCAGGTGGTGCATGCCCGGAATTACATGCGAGCCCATTTCAAGGATAAAGACCGGCAAAGCGAGCAAGGCGGCAAAGCTTGTTCGCCGGGCCAATTGGCGAATCTCTTTGGCTTTGCGGTCTTGTGGTTCGGTCTGCGTCGCGGATCGCAGACTCGCCGGATAGCCAGCAGTTGCCGCAAGCGCCGCGATGGCTTCGGGTGTTGTGACTCCCTCAGCATAACGTACAGTTGCACTTTCGGTTGCCAGATTGACCGACGCGGACAAGACGCCATCATCTGCTTGCAATGCCCGTTCAACGCGCCCCACGCACGATGCGCAGGACATGTTCTGAATATCCAGCGTTACCTCTTCCGTCCGTGCCGGATATCCGGCGCTGTTTAACGCATCAGCAATGGCCGCTTTATCGGCTGGATCATGGAAATCGACCTGAACGCTTTCGCTGGCGAGATTAACCGAAGCGGCATCTACCCCTGGCACATCTTTCAACGCGCGCTCGACGCGCCCTACGCAAGAAGCACAGCTCATACCCTGAACTTGAAACCGTGCATGTGAAATTTCAGTCATATTGTCACCACAAATGTTCTGCTGACGGGCAACATAAGGGTTCCAGCAAGTGGAAGGTCAAGGGATGGGGTTGACTTTCTTTTCCACTAATTTTGGCGATCCAATTTTCACGACTTGACCTTCCTGTGCTGGAATACTTTAGCCGGGACAACGGAAAACAGGAGCAAACATCTATGACGACCCTAAATATCCCGGACATGAGCTGCGGGCACTGCAAGTCAGCTATCGAAAAAGCCGTTGCCACGGTGGATTCCTCCGCACAGTTGGACTTTGACATGGAAAACCGCAGGGTACGTGTCTTAAGCGCCAATCCACTTGATCATATCCTTGCTGCTCTGAAGTCCGAGGGATACGAAGCCACGGTCGCATGAGAAACTTAGGGGCGCACATTCTGTCGCCGCCTTGGTTTTATCTTGCGTCTCTGACTGCCTCGATTAGCCGGGTCATTTCATCTTCGGCGATCAGCCCCGGGGCAAGCGCATCTCCAATCACAAACGAGGGGGTGCCACTAAAGCCAAGCTGTCGGGCCAATTCCATGGACACCTGAATATGCGCGTCGACTTCCGGCGCCTCCATGTCTGCGCGCAATTGATCCTCGTCCAGGCCAAGTTCCCGAACAACTTTCAGGACACTGGCCTCAGTGGCACGACCGTTCAGAGCCATAAGTGCCCAATGAAATTCTTCATATTTTCCCTGATTACGTGAGGCAAGCGCGGCGCGTGCCGCGAAGTCGGAACCTTCTCCGAGTATGGGCCATTCTCGATAAACAACTCGTACATCGGAATCGCCTGCGATTACGTTTTTCACGACCGGGGCAGCGCGTTTGCAATATGGGCAGTTATAGTCAAAAAACTCGACCACGGTTACATCGCCTTCCGGGTTTCCGATGACAGGCGCATTCGGATCCTGTTCCAGCAATTCACGCTGATTTTCCAGGACGTTTCCAATGGCTTCGGCTTTTGCCTGATTCTCGCGCTGTTGAAGCAGTTGAATCGCCTGCATGATAATCTCAGGGTTTTCCAAAATGGCTTCCAGAGCCAGCCGTTTCACATCGGAGTCAGACAGCTCTTCGGCGCGTGCCATAGGAACGCCAATCGACATGGCGATGGCGATTAAGCCGGCAAGTATTCGTTTCACATCAGTTTCCTTCCGTTTGTTCTGCCTCGGTGCGCTGCATTTGCAGCTTGCGTTCCCGATCCGGCCAACTTCCCTTGATGAAGGCGAGGATGTCCCAGATTTCCTGATCCGACAGAGTGTCACCGAAACCCGGCATGCCGCTTTTGACGTCAGCGACACCCATCTGTTTCAAAGTTTGGTCCCCGCCAAGCTTTGTATAATCGAACAACAACTTGTCGCTGTGATGCCAAGTGTGCCCTGTTCGGTCATGCGGGGGTGCCAGTAGTACGCCATCTGCACCGGGTGTTTGCCAATCCGGCTGACCCTCCAAATCTGCCCCGTGGCATGACGCGCAGTTTTCGGCGTACAAAACTGCACCACGTGCCGAATCCGCCGATGAACTGTTCTGCGCACGCCCACCCAGGCCCCAGCCAGCGACCGCGACAATGATCACCACAGCAGCCAGTGACACCCATTTCGCCGCGCTCTTATTCATCACGCCACGCTCAGCCAGGTCTTCATACCAGCGGCCTGATGCGACAGCATGTGGCAATGAAACAGCCAGTCCCCCGGATTATCCGCAACGAACGCAATCTCCCGCGTTTCTATCCGGTCAACCAGGATTGTGTCCCGCAGCGGCCCCAGGCTGCCGTTCGGCAGAACTTCCTGGAAGTGCGTCCCGTGCAAGTGCATAGCGTGCGGAAAGACGGTGTCGTTCTGCATCTGAATCCGGACTATGTCGCCACGCGTAACGGCAGCAAGCGGGTTTTCAGGTAACCCGGCGACACCGTTGAATGTCCAGATCTGCCCTTCCTGAACCAATTCATTGGCGCTCATGACTTGGCCGTTAAAAGTGCCTTGACGCAGTCCGCCCATCGCCCCGCCTTCCATCACCAATGGAACTGTCAAAGCGTCAGAAACATCTTCGAGAAAAGAAGCAGGGTTGGGTGGCAGGGCTGCGATCACACCGCGGTTAGCAGATGTGCCGCTTCCCGAAACCGGGATCTCAGCGATGACAAACGATTCATCGCGTTCGTGAAGAGTTATTTGAACGGCTTCGTTCGATTCCGCTGTTACATCAACAATTAAGTCTGCTCGCTGTGCAGGCCCGAAAACAAGGGTTTCAAAATCCTCTGGCTGCGCTACCGGCATGCCATCATAAGCGACCAGTTTCCCGTTTGCGCCACCTACTGAGACATACATGATCCGATCAGTTGCCACGTTGACCATTCGAAGTCGCAAACGCTGGTTTGTCAGAACTTCTGTCATGGGCGATATGTTTGCGTGAACGTAGTTTCCCATTCGGCCTGCATGCGTCCAGTCATGCATCGCGCCGAAATCATCGACGATTTGGGCGTCCTGACCCAACCTCCAGTCATCCAGCAGGATCGTAAGGTCATGATCCGTGTCCGGCGGGTCCGTTTCGTCGACGATGAACGCGCCGTAAAGGCCCCTGGCCACTTGTTCCGTTGACTGGTTATGAGAGTGGTACCAGAAGGTTCCTGCATCCTTCAGAGGCAAGTCATACTGAAATTCGCCGCTTGTTGGTACAGCCTCCTGTGTAAGACCCGGCACCCCGTCCATATTGTTTGGAACCCGCAGTCCATGCCAATGGATTGCCGTAGGCTGAGGCAGTGAGTTCAGGAGCGTCCGGCGAACCGTTTCGCCCTGCCGGGCACGAATTTCGGGGCCCGGAACACCGCCATCATATCCCCATATCTCAGTTTCAGGATAGCTGTCGGGGGCAACACGTGCCAATCCTGAACGCGCCTCGATTATTCGGGGGGCGGTCGCCGCCCTCCCGATAGTCGGCATTGCGATTAGTGCCGACGTGCCTGCAACGAATTGCCTGCGATTAAGCTTCATGAAGACTTCCTTCCAAAGAATACTTGATCTCTCACTGGATTATCCCCCCTCGTGCACATCCAGCAGATAGGTCGCCATTGCCTTCCGGTCATCGTCTGTCAGAAAACTGGTGCCATAGTTTACAACCTCTCCCATGGCCCCGCCGAAGACATCGCCATCAGGCATGACGCCGGTGCGCAAGGCGTAAGCCAGATCATCAACCGTCCAACCACGCATTTGCAGGGTCTCAAAGTCGATAGCCGGTGCCTTGTCACCGCCCGGCAGAGAGTCACTTCCTTTGAAGTGTTCCGTGTCCGAATTTCTTGCGCCAGCCAGGTTCCTCCCGGTGTGGCAGGCCGCACAATGCGTGGCACCTTCGACCAGTAGCCGACCCCGGTTCCACACTTCGTCATTGCCCGGCACGGGATCAGTGCGGGGTGGTTCCAGAAAAGCCGCGCGCCACAGCTTCAGGCCCCATCTCTGATTGAAGGGGAACGCCATTTCCTGCTCTTTTGACGGTTCCGCTACCGGTGCAACCGTTTGCCAGGCGGCCCAGAGATCGGCGATATCCTGATCCGTGAAATTGGCATAGAACGGATAAGGAAAGGCCGGGTAGTAGGGTTGTCCGCCGGGTGACACGCCTTGACGCACAGCGCGAGCAAACTCCTCGATTGTCCAGTCACCGATCCCGTGGTCAGGATCTGTGGTCAGGTTCGGCGAAAAGAGCGTGCCGAACGGGGTATCCAACTCCACCCCACCGGCCAAGGGCGCGCCCCCTTTGGCAAAATCTGTGTGGCAAGCGATACAGCCACTTGCCCTTGCCAGATAAGCCCCGCGGTTAACGTCACCCTGAATGTCGAGAGCTTGTAAGGGCTGGCCAATTGGCCAAGCCATCACGGCAACAAGTCCCGCTGACGCCGTTACGGCGGCAGCAAGGCCCAATCGGAATATCGGTCTCATGACGCATTCCTATTCCGACCGAAATTGCGTGTGACATGCCGAGCATGTCTGGCTCAGCATCATGAACACACCATCTGCCGGCATTTCAGAAAGTTGTGCCTGGTTTGAACTGCCGCCCATCATTCCGGCACCCATCATGGATGCGCCGCCCATCATGCCCGAACCATGGCCCGACCCGGACATCATCAACCCGTTGTCCGCCGCAAGCGCAAGGCCTTCAGAGTAGGTTTCCAACTGTCTGGCTAACTCTGCAAATGAACCCCAATCCTGCCAGATCTCCGATTTGGCCTCCGAGGGTTTGCCATCAGATCCCTCTGGAAACAGCTTTGTCATGCTCTCGCCAGCGTGACGCCCGATTTTCTTGGCCTCGCTTCGTACCGTTTGCGCATTGTAGGGCGTTTTCCCCTGCATCATCGGCGTAAGGATCTTCATGCTGTCCTTCATCGCGGACATACCATCCATGCGTTCTTTGACGATGCCGGTTGCGCCACCATGCGCCAGGGCGGCGGCTGCGAACAGAGAAACCAGGGCAACGCCTGTGGTCATTTTTAGAATGTTCATTGTTTTGTCCTTGTCGTCTGCTTCGACGCGCCCAGGTTGAGCGCAATTCGACTGGTCAGATCAGGACACGCGGCGGCGGTGGGTCAAACGCCGCGATACCGAGAACCCGGTATTGGGCTCGAGGGATCGAGTATCTTTGTTCAGTATCTTGGGGGCCAGGCGGTGGTGGACCCATCGAAAATAGACCAACAGCGTTGCAAATCGTTCCGCCATGACAATGTCCGGGATGACCCTGCTTGACATGCTCAACGTCCGCAGAGTCCGATTGGTCAATCACGTGCTGTGAACCACTGCCATGTGCATGAGCAGAATCGGCCGTCACAAGCAGCCCGCCAATGGCCAGCACCATTGACAGTATGATGTAACGAATTGCACTGCCCATTCGGCTCGTCACCTTCAGAAAATCCCGTTTTCCTGCTGCAACTCTCTTATGTACGCCACGATGCCTTTCACATCCGCACGGGTCAAGCCATCGACCGGCGGCATATTGCCGAACTTCCAATGGTGTGCCCGAACTCCATTCTGGACTGCCACATAAAATGACTCGTCCGAATGGTGGCTTGGTTCATAGATTTTATGCACCAAAGGTGGTGCAAGGCCTTCCAGACCCGTTGCATTCGCGCCATGGCACGCCGAGCATTTGGCGTCGAATGCCACTTTGCCGACGGCCGCAAATTCGCTTAGCTGGTCCGGCAGATTGACGTTTTCAATTGGGTCTCCTGGCTCCAGTGCTGACGTATCGGGCGGCGTCATCGAGTGACCTGTTGGTTGCTGATTTAAGTTGTAGACGAACGCGGCGGCGCCTGCGACCACTACTCCGCCTATCAAGAGTGTAAGTTTATCCATCTCTGTTCTTCACATGATTGTCAGTTCTTAGGTTCAACGCGCGCAAAAAAAGTCGGCCTGACCAAGGTCAGATCAGTTTTACCTGAGTGCCCACAGTGGCCAGTTCGAACAATTCCGCAATCTGCTCGTTGTATAAACCAATGCAGCCGTTGGAGGATCTTCTCCCGATCTTGCGCGTGTCGTTGGTGCCGTGGATGCGGTAGTATTGCCAGCTCAAATAGAGCGCATGTGTCCCCAGAGGGTTCTCAGGACCCGGGCCTACATAGTCAGGCCATGCTGGATTGCGCTGTTTCATTGCCGGCGTTGGTCGCCAAGATGGCCCTTCGACCTTGCGAATAACTGTGGTGTAGCCCAGCCTTGTAAGGTCTTCCGTGAGCGGTACGCTGGTTGGATACATCCGATAGACGCTTTCGTCTTCTGACCAATATTGCAGGACCTTGGACTGTGTATCGGACAGGATTACCCCGTTTTTCAAGGTATCAAAGTGGTCCTGCCATTTAGCAACGCGGAATGAGGAAACATTGCGGCGCGTCCCCTCAGTTGCCGTTGATTGGGCCCAAACGGCCGGTGCTGGAAAAAGCGTCGTCGCAGCAAACGCGGCAATCACTCCACGTCGCGTAACAACCTTTCCTTCTTTGCTCCGTTTCATGCCTGCCATCCCAAAGTTTATTCTTTTTTTCCGACTCAAATAACTCGTATGCCCGGTTCCTGCGCTGGAAGGTCAACACGCAAATGACATTTCATATGGGATGCCTCGTCTGAATTGTTGTTGCCGTCGGCGCAGGAATATTTCCTTAGAAGGCGGACCCAAATCATCAAGTCATTGTGGAAAAGCAATTTTTCTTGGACGTAATTCCAGGCTGCTTTAAGCAAAACCTGACTTTCTTGAATCAACCGAGCACAAAAAAGCAACGCTAACAATTGCTTAGTTCTTGGTGAATTGATGTGATCACCCGTCGATGCGAGGGTATCAGGTACTACAAATGACAAACACAGTGGACTAAACACCATGTGCTTCAAGAAAGCTTTCCAAGCACTGGCCGCACTTATGCTCGTCGGCGCCTGCACCGAAACAACGTCGATATCTGCAGAAAGCGAGCCCGGAACGCTTTCCCGAGTTCCTGACGCCGTTGCCCAGATCGCTGCTCCGGGCCAGGACCTGAACGCCGTTAAAATCATGCCTGAGGACGGTTGCTATTGGTATCGCTACGTGGGGCCGGTTGAAACAACCTACCTGCCACTCAGGACTATTGAAGGGCGCCCAATCTGTACGCGCGCCTGACAAGCGCCTATCAGCTGGTCGCGGTCAGAAGGCGCTCGGGAGGGTAGAGATGAGCCGTGGACCCTGGCCTGACACGATCATAAAGCCCGATGATATGTGGCATCGCCATCCTTACGCAGCCAGAACTTGCGCGACCTCCGATAGATCTTGGATAAGGCGTTCCGTGAATTCGCAGGTATGTGTCGCGACCACCTTCGAACAGATAAAACGCCCTTGATCCCAATGGGTTTGTCGGCCCACCGGGCACACCATCTGCGAATTGCGCATATTCATCAGGGTCGCGTTCAATCATTTCGGCTGTAGGAGTCCAACGCGGCCATTTGGCCTTTCGCTTGATTGTGTAGACACCGGGCTCGTAAAGATTGCCTCGGGCAATGGCTACGCCGTAACGCATTGCTGTGCCACCGTCTTCGATGAAATACAGATATCGTGCCACCGCGTCGACATGAATGTCACCCGGAATAAGTGGTCGATTGGTTTGCACACGCTGAGGCAGGAAACGTGGGTGTAACCCCCAGGGATTGGATGTTGCGGGATCAAAATTGGCTGGCGTTACTTGCGCATCCCACTCCGACCATTGCGAGGCCGCCGCCGACGTCACTCCAAAAACCGGCTGAGAGAAAATGGCGAGCGAACTTGCAACAAAATGTCGTCTGGTCAGCATTTATAGCGCTCCTGTTGCCTGGTTGGTGTCTGGAGTTAGTACCCAGGGGATTAGACAATCCGCGACGGGGGAAGATTTGTCCATTCAATTATTCGTTCGATACCGCTTCGACCCACCCGCGAGTTTTCAAGGCATAAAGTAACCTAGGCAGCTTCGTGTTTAACCTGAAACTTCACCAAGCGTCGGGACGACAATGCCTGCTGTTCATACCCCTAAAATCTTCCCTGTTCCGGCCGTGTCTATGCACCAAGTAAGGCCCAAGCAAATGCTGGACTGGTTTGACAGCGTCAAATTCGCTTCGCGCCAAAACAGCTTGACCTTCCATCGTGGGAAGGCGTTAGCAGAGGTCTCCAATCCGAATTTTGGAGTTGAATGTGAAAGAAAATCAGATTGCAGACGCGCCGCAGGCGTCAACACCGGTTAGCGGCGGCAAGATCCTGAAATGGGGCATGATGGTATGTTGCATTGCCATGATAACGCCGATCGTTCTCTACTTCATCGCCGGCGGGACGGTTGGCGGGCTTTCTGAATCCTTGGGTCTTTTCGCACCGTTGATCCTGTGCCTCGGAGCCCATTTCTTTATGCACAAGGCGATGGGAAAATCCTGTCATTCGAACAAATCTGAATCGGAAAGACCAAAGGCAACAGACGCCGCGGTCGGACCGAACCCAGTACACCGGCAATAATCTTCAATCATGAAGCTTTGGTGCTCAAGGTTGGCCGCCATGTCGCTGGCCGCTCTTTCGCTGGCGGCTTGCGCACCACGCCCTAAACTATGCCCGCTGCAACCGCCGCAGCCTGAATACGCCCTGCCCCAAGGTTGCCGGGTTCAATGGGAGGGCGCGGATGGCGGGGCCTATTTCATCTGCGAAGACGGGCGCGAAGGTTTCGTGAGCTGATCGTGGGGATGTGACATTCCGGCTCGTTGACCCTCCAGCGCTGGAATCTGGCAGAGACGGGTGCAAAACAACCGATGGCAACGCGCAATGGCAAGAACACTCCTAAATTTATGTATTATGATCTTGGGGTTAATCTTTGGCCAGACTTCCGCCGGGACAAGCCTTGCAGCTACATCCCAAGCGTATGAATCAGAGCCCCTGATCGCACACATAATTACCGCGCAGGACGGGATCGCGCCTGACGTCAAGACGATCACTGCAGGACTGCATCTGAAACTGGGCGAAGATTGGAAAACCTACTGGAAATCGCCTGGTGAGGTGGGAATTCCGCCCAAGATCACTTGGAACGGCTCGCAAAACGTCAGCGACGTACAGTTTCACTGGCCCGCGCCGATCCGTTTTCGCGCCTTCGGGATCGAGAATTTCGGGTACAAGGACGAAGTGGTCTTTCCGCTGACCGTCACACTCGAGAACCCCGGAGCGCCAGTTGACTTGAAGGCCGCTGTGACAACGCTGATCTGTTCCGATATCTGTGTGCCGGTCGAGTTTTCGCTGGACTTGTCGCTGACTCAGGGAACGGGTCGGGATCAGGACTCGGCCCGGCTTATAAATGCCTTTCTGTCGCGGGTGCCAACCACGGGAAACACAAGCGGAATGAAGTCCGACGCTGCGACTCTGGATACCGAGTCCGAGATGCTGACGCTGAATTTCACCAGCGACCTGCCCTTTGATGCGCCTGATGTCTTTCCCGACATGGGACGTGATACCGCGTTTGGTGCACCCGACATCCGGCTCGCTGGCGACAGGCGTCAGCTATGGGTGCAATTCCCGGTCCTCGCTCTGGCACAGGCCCCCCCCTCCTTGTCCGTCACGGTTACCGACACCAACCGCGTGGCCGAGTTTTCGCCCCGTACCGACGCTCCCCCTACCCCGCCACCATATGAGATCGCGGCCGCCGAAACTTCAGCCAGCGCGCTGGTCTGGATCATTTTGCTGGCGGTGGGCGGCGGGTTGATTCTGAATGTCATGCCCTGCGTACTGCCAGTGCTTTCGATCAAGCTTTCCTCGGCGGTAAAGGCTCGCGACCGCTCTGCGGCTCAGATTCGCGCCGGGTTCCTGGCTTCGGCAGCCGGAATCCTGACATTCATGTGGCTGTTGGCGGCTATCACCATTGCGGCGCGGTCGCTGGGCTATTCCGTCGGCTGGGGCATCCAGTTCCAGAATCCGCTTTTCCTTGCGGTGATGATCGTGGTGCTGGCGGTTTTTGCAGCCAGCCTCGCGGGCCTGTTCGAGATCACGCTGCCGCAGTCGCTGAACACCCGGCTGGCCCATGTCGAAAAGGGCCGCGTGTCGCTGGTCGGGGATTTCCTGACCGGAACTTTTTCAGCAGTTCTGGCGACGCCCTGCTCGGCCCCCTTCCTCGGCACGGCGGTGGCCTTTGCCTTGACCGGCCGACCGGTGGATATCGTGGCGATCTTCACCGCAATGGGGGTTGGGCTGGCCATTCCTTACTTGCTGGTTGCAGTACACCCGAAACTCACCGCCGCTCTGCCTAAACCGGGGCGTTGGATGGTGGGATTAAAATGGGCCCTGTCGGCGGCACTGCTGACCACGATCGGCTGGTTGGTCTGGGTGATGGTCGGGGTGGCCGGAGACACTGCTGCAACTGCTACCGTGCTGGCTGCAACTGTGCTGGTCCTGTTGATCTGGAAAAGTACGATGATGCCACCCGTTCTGCGCTGGACAGCCCTGTTGCTGACGCTGACCGCAGCGTTTGCTGCACCGGTTGTGATTGCCGGCAAAGACCGGTCCAAGCTGCTTGAGCCAGCCGGAGAGATCCCATGGATTACCTTCAGCCGCTCCGAAATCGCCCGCCTTGTTTCGCGCGGCGAGGTGGTTTTCGTCGATGTCACAGCCGATTGGTGTTTGACCTGCAAGGCCAACAAAGCGCTGGTTCTGGAACGCGGCGAGGTTCTGGCAACACTGCAATCGGACAAAGCAATTCCGATGCAGGCCGACTGGACCCGCCCCGACGATGTGATCGCCCGGTTCCTTGAGGACAATGGCCGGTTCGGGATCCCCTTCAACATCGTCTACGGCCCGTCGGCCCCCGAAGGCATCGCCCTGCCAGAGATCTTGACCACGAACGCCATTCTCGGCGCGATGGAACAGGCCGCGCCGATTGCGGGCGGAGCTGTGGAAAGCGGATCCTGACCCCGGAGTTCACATATCCCGGATGCGATTGCTCTGCTGCGCCAAACGCATGGTCTCGTGCTCTTCCATATCCAGTAGTGCTTGAAGGAGTTCGCGTGCCTCGGGTATCTCGGCACGCCCTTGCAAATACCGATATAAATCGATCACCTGATTGTGAAGATCGAAGACCGCTTCGCAGATCTCATCGACGCTCATCTGTGCGAACGGTCTGTCGCAGGTGCGATGTGGGTCGATCGGCTCATGGCCCAAATAGTCATATACCCACGTGTTGAGCGCTTTGGGATCGGCTCGTTTCACGAAGCCATCGATGATTTTCTCCAAAGCAGCCTCATGGTCGGCGAGGTAGGTAAGCAACATCCTGACCAGTTCCTGCTCGGACTGTGTCGAACAGTGGGCCAAACATTCAGCGAGCCAATGATGCATTTCCCGCGTCCAGACAATTAGATCAGAAAACGTTTCAACTTTCATGGTCTCAACCTCCTAAAGATCGGCATGCGAAAGCCTAAACCGGCATTTTCCAGATGCTCACTGGGCATCGAAGCGCAAAGTCGGCGCCGGCCCGACCCACGCCAGGCTGCGGGATTCAACCCCCCAGTTCCAGCAATGCCCGGTCGATTGCCACCTTGCGCGGATCCTCCTGCGGCAGGTCATCCGCCAGATCCCTTGCCCTGCCATAGGCGTTCCGGGCGCCGTCGGTCTCGCCCAGCACCGAATAGGCGTTGCCCAGCCGCATCCAGCCGTCCAGATCGCCTGGGTTTTCCTGCATCCGGCTCGCCAGCCGTTCGACCATCGAGCGGATGAAGGCCTGCCGATCTTCGTCGGACATCTCCTCGGCCGTCGCCACTTGATCGGCAGTTGGGCCGGGCATGGAAGGGGCAAAAGCCGCCAGATCCACCGGCGCCCGTCCGATCGACGGGGCGATGCGGTTAAGCTGGGCCACAAAACTCTCCATCCATGGCCGGAACTCCTCTTCGGCGTCGATCCGTGTCTTCAGTAGATCATAGGCCTCATCAGGCGATCCAGCCTGCTCCAGACCAACGGCTTTGTAGAATGTCGCTGCTGGGTTCGATGGGTCCAGTTCCAAGGCTCGTTCAAACGCCCGATCGGCCTTGGGCGTAACGACACCGTCATCGGCATAGACCAACGCCTCGCCATATTGCGACACCAGCGCTGAATTCGCATTGGGTCGGTCCAGCAACCCCTCGAACGCGTCTGCGGCATCTCCAAAGCGTCCCATACGCATATAGGTCTGAGCCAACAACACCCATCCCTCGGTTGGTCCGCCGGTTTCATCCGCCTCGAGCCGCGACTTCAGGCGCACGGCAAGGTCGGCGATTTCACGGGCTTCCGCCTGCTCCCCCTCGCGTTGGGCAAATGGCTGGCTGGGGAT
Source organism: Ruegeria sp. F12 (assembly GCF_056533885.1). NCBI lineage: Bacteria > Pseudomonadati > Pseudomonadota > Alphaproteobacteria > Rhodobacterales > Roseobacteraceae > Ruegeria > Ruegeria sp. F12. The sequence goes on from NZ_JBQFOV010000014.1 coordinate 38,552, forward strand.
GTCGGGATTACCCAGTTGCCAATAAAGACCGGCTCCGAGTGCTGGAACTGCCAGCGCGGCAAGTAGAATCAGTGCACGCCCGGAATGGCCCATCATCGCTTTGTCGTCCGATTGCCGGTCAATCGCCTTCAGGCGACGTTCTATCTCGGCTCTGGCGGCCTTGGCTTCTTCGGCCGAGATAATTCCTCGTTCAAGGTCCTTCTCAACTTCGCCGATCTGGTCGGAAAAGATGGCAGAGGCGCTTTCGCGTCTCGACAAGTCCGAGGTCTTGCGCCCCATACCGGAGAGGGCGAGCGTCAGAAACACCGCCGCGGCCATGAATGAAAAGATAATCCAGATCATGCGCGCGGCTCCGTGAGTGAATGGTTTTCGGGATTCCGTTCTTCGCTCGCGCCGCGTTCCGTCTCTTGTTTTCGCGACTTCCGATATCGGCGCGCATTTTGGGTCAATACCGCTGCAGTCGCGATACCACCCAGCCCCAGGATGACGATAGGCGCAACCCACAGAATGTAAGTTGATGGCTTCCATGGCGGGTTGAACAGAACATAGTCGCCATAACGCGCAACCAGAAAATCCATAACCTGCTGGTCCGAGTCACCTGCCACCAGCCGTTCGCGCACAAGCAGACGAAGGTCGCGCGCCACCCCGGCGTTGGAACTGTCGATGTCTTGGTTCTGGCACACCACGCAGCGCACCTGTTTTGAAATCGCCCGGGCCCGCTCTTCCAAAACCGGATCTACAAGTATCTCGTCGGGCTCAACCGCGAATGCCGGCTGCGACACCAGCGTCGCCAGAGTGACTGCGGTAATTACAATTCGACGTATCATGACGCCTCTCCTCCGACCGCCCGCGCCTGATCCAGCGCGGTGCGCATCTTTGAAATTGCCTCGTCGCCCAGCACCGGGCCGACAAAACGGAATACGACCTTGCCCGCGCCATCAATCACAAAGGTCTCCGGTACGCCGGAAATCCCCCATTCGATCCCGGCTCGGCCGTCCAGGTCGGAACCGATGCGCTCATAAGGGTTGCCCAGATCGTCGAGCCATTTCCGCGCGCCCTGCGGCTTGTCTTTGTAGTTAATGCCCATCAGGCGAATGCCCTCATCGCGCACCATACGCGTCAGCACCGCATGTTCGGCCCGGCAGGGCACGCACCAGGACGCAAACACGTTGACCACGATCGGAACTGACCCGTCATTTTCCACCAGATCGGTACTGGACAGCCCGTGGGTATCCAGCCCATCGACCGGCGGCAAGTCGAACTCAGGCACCGGCTGCGAGATCAAAACAGACGGGATTTCGTTTGGATCGCGATCGGGATTCAGTCCCCATAGCAGGAAGGCACCCAGGATGCCGGCAATCGTAATTGGGAACAGTGCAAATAGACGTTTCATTGCCCTACTCCGCCGCCACCGGAATGGAGCCCTGCCCAGTCCGTTTTCGTGGTGCACCGACGCGTAGACGCCGATCGGTGAGTGACAAGACCCCACCCAATGCCAACAATCCTGAACCTATCCAGATCCAGACCACCAATGGCTCATACAAGATACGCAGGGTCCATTTGCTCTGTTCTGATTCCGCCGCCGGTTCCGATATCGAGGCGTAAAGGTCCCCTGCCAACGTCGTTCGAATTGCCGACTCGGTCGTACTGGTACCCGCCACGAGATAGGCCCTGCGCTCGGGTTGAAGCGTGGTGACATAAGCGCCATCGCGAAATACCGTCAGTGTGGCCGTGCGAGACAGATAGTTCGGACCGCGAAGCTGTTCCACACCGTCAAAACGCACGTCGAACCCTGCTATCTCAATCTGTGTTCCGGGCTCGGCAAAAGTCACGACCTCGGATTTCCAAGCGCTGGACCCGATAAAGCCGATCATACAGACAGCCAACCCCGCATGGGCCACGACCATGCCGTAATGAGAACGCGGTAGGTTGCGGGCCCGACGCAGGGACTCGGCCAACGGCGCCTCACCCAATTTAATTCGGCTGGCCCACTCTGTCAGCACAGCGCCCAGCAACCAAACCGCAAGGCCGATCGACACTACCGCCAAGGCTGGGCCGCCGGTATCCAGATACCACACAAGCAACGCTACGAGCAGGCTAACCCCGGCCACCCATTTGAGCCGGCCCAGAACACCGCGCAAATCCGCCCGCTTCCATGACAACAGCGGCCCAATCCCCATTACAACGACCAGAACCAGCATGATCGGCACGAAACTGGCGTTGTAATAAGGTGGTCCAACCGAAATCTTTTCACCTGTCACAGCCTCAAGCAAAAGCGGATAAAGCGTACCGAATAGAACCGTCGCCGTTGCGGTGGCCAGCAGCAGGTTGTTAATAAGCAAACCGGCCTCGCGGCTGATCGGGGCAAAAAGACCGCCGCCCTCCATCTCCGGTGCGCGTATGGCAAACAGCGTCAATGAACCACCGATCGCGACAGCCAACAGCGCCAAGATGTAAATGCCGCGTTCGGGATCGACCGAAAACGCATGGACCGATGTAAGCAAGCCTGAGCGGACAATGAATGTCCCCAACAAGGACAACGAGAAGGTCAAAACGGCCAGTAGGATCGTCCAACTTTTGAAGCTGCCGCGCTTTTCGGTCACAATGGCCGAATGGAACAGCGCTGTGCCAGCAAGCCAGGGCATAAACGAGACATTCTCGACCGGATCCCAGAACCACCAGCCGCCCCAACCCAGTTCGTAATAGGCCCACCAGCTGCCCAGAACGATACCAAGTGTAAGAAACACCCAGGCCGCCAATGTCCAGGGTCGGACCCACCGCGCCCATGCCGGATCGACCCGCCCCTCAATCAGGGCAGCCACGGCGAAAGAAAATACGATCGAGAAGCCGACATAACCCAGGTATAGGAACGGCGGGTGCATAGCCAGGCCGACATCCTGCAACAGCGGATTTAAATCCTGACCATCCAGCGGTGCCGGAAACACCCGGTCGAACGGGTTCGAGGTGAACAGCATGAATGACAGGAACCCCGCACTGATCCAGGCCTGCACTGCCAGAGTGCGCGCCTTGAGTTTCAGCGGGATGTTCCGAGCCAACAGAGACACACCCAGCCCGAAAATCACCAATATCAGAATCCACAACAGCAGCGACCCTTCGTGGCTACCCCAGGTCGCAGCCACCTTGAAAAGCATCGGTTTCAGCGAATGAGAATTGCTGGCCACATTTAGCACAGTGAAATCGCTGACCACGAAGGACCACATTAGAGCGGCGAAGGCGATAGCAACCAGCGCTGTCAGCAGGACCGAGGTCGCAGATGCCGATCGCATCCACATGACATTGTTCCGGGCTGCTCCAATCAAGGGTAATACGCTTTGCACCAAGGACACGGCCAGGGCAAGCGCCAGGGCGAACTGCCCGATTTCCGGTATCATTCCAATCCCTCCGGATTTCCGGTTTTGCGGCCTTGTCCGACAATCCAGCGCTGGAGGGTCAAGCGCATTATTGCCGCACCCCCCTCCGGCTGATGCATTCTTGACGAGCGCAAGTCTGGCCGGTGGCCTTGACCTTCCAGCGCTGGAGACCCCCACCATTCCGGCTTCACCAATGGGCGTACCGAACATTTTGTTTTCAGGACACGGATTCAGGAAACAAACGAACACGAGGGCAAAATGACACGGAACAACAGCAAGATTTTGTGCGTCTGGCAACGCCTCCAGGCCGTAATGCTGGCTGGGGGGCTGAGCCTCGGGTCACCTGCCATGGCCCAACCTGAAAACCGTCCGGCTGACAACGTGGCGATGAACTCGCAAGCCTCCAGCAACATGTCAGGTATGGGAAGCATGTCCACGATGATGCGCCCCGACGCGGTACCGCCAACGGGTGTCGTTGGCGGTATGCATCCGCCTGAGGGTGTTTTGATGCCGGTGTTCTCTTACATGAACATGGAGATGAACGGAAATCGTACCGGAACGCAGTCGCTGTCTACCTCGGACGTGCTGTCGCAGTATCCGATCGCGCCGCTCAGCATGAGCATGAACATGGCGATGGTCGGCCTGATGTACGGTGTGACCGACGAAATCTCAGTGATGGCGATGCTGCCCTATACACGTAAGACGATGAAGCACCAGACCCGCATGGGCCAGACCTTTAAGACCAAGGCACAGGGGTTTGGCGATCTGAAGATCATCGGCGGATATGATATCTACAAATCCAACGGGCAGGTGCTGGAACTATCTCTTGGCCTCAGTCTGCCGACCGGCTCGATAGACGAGACCGACACCACACCGGCCGGGCCGGACCAGCTGTTGCCCTACCCCATGCAACTGGGTTCAGGCACTTACGACCTGCTGCCGGGCGTCACCTATACGGGCCAGAACGCGGATTGGTCGTGGGGCGCCCAGCTGGCCGCCATGATCCGGATGGGTGAGAATGATGCCGGTTACACCTTGGGCAACGTCTATTCAGCAACAGTTTGGGGTGCACGGCGCTGGAATGATCAGTTCAGCTCTTCGTTGCGGGTGGTCGGCGACATCGTCAAAAACATTGACGGGTCGGATGCACGCCTGAACCCAGGCATGGTGCCCACCGCCGATCCGACCCTGCGCGGCGGACAGTTTCTGAGCATCGGAATCGGAGTGAATTACCTTGTGTCGGGATCGGGCGTTTTGGCGGGCACGCGTCTGGGTATCGAGGGCGTGATCCCGGCGTATCAAGATCTGGATGGGCCCCAGCTTGAACGCGATTACACAGTCTCCTTCGCGATACGCAGGGCGTTCTGACCCTTCAGCCCCAAACCGACTGTAAACGGACAATCAGCGCCGCCGCGGTGGTCAGAACGACCACTGACACCGCCATCAGTAGAAGGGCCAATATCACAGGTCCGCCGCGCCCGGGTACGCGACGTGCCAGTTGGGCCGCAAATCCAGTACCGTGGGCGATCTGGCTCTGAACAACGGATAGGTACAGTGGCAGCGCTCCGACCAGCGTGGCGTACAGGTAAACGCCTGAGATGTTCTCGAAGTAGGCGGAGCGCACCAGCGTCGGACCGACTACCCGCAACGCCACTACGGGATCACCGCCGAAAGACCCGAACCAGTCCGCCGAAAGCGCGTAGATCAGCGCATGCAGCCCGATGAACAGGACGGCCCGAAGCAGCAGGTCAATCAGCAGATACCGGGCCGGGATGGCCCATTTGCCCCGCGCCCTTACCCCAACTGCGAAAAGAAAAAAGCTGAGATAATTTACGAGGAACACGACCGGCAACCCGTTCGTCACCACCTGGCGCAAAAACCGAACAAACGCGGGACCACTGTTCAGGAGGTGCGTCGCAAAGCCCGGCGTGCGCAAAACGAAGATGGCCAACAGCGGAAACAACGCGAGGCAACTGACGATCAGCGTGTTTCTGGCAAACTTCCAGAAAGGCAATTCAGTGGCAAAATATCTGTTCATTTCATTTAGTTTGCCAACGGTTCCAGCGCAATGTCGATGCCAAATGGGTCACAGACCTGCCACAGAACCTTCGATTATATTATTCCGCAAGCCCTCGACCCGCCTTACGCGCAAAAATAGACCGTTTTGATCGTTACTTTTGGCGCACTCATAAATCACAATCACATCTGATAAGTATCCCTTATCAAGTATAATTGATTTTGCGGGAAAATGGGCGCAGAGTGGGCCGTATGAGCACCCCTGAGCCCTATCTCCCCGCCCCCTCCCCTGCCCTGTCGCAGTCTGACCAGGACGCCCTGACCGATCTCTATGTCCGCGGCACACCCGCCAACACGCTCAGGGCCTATGAGCGCGATTTGCTCTATGTAACGGCCTGGAAGGCAGCACGGTTCGGAGTGCCGTTGGACTGGCCCGAGAGCGAGGCCACAGCGCTGGCCTTCATTCTCGATCACGCCCGCGATCTGGGAGATGCCGCGCCCGAGGATGTCGCGCGTCAGAGTGCCGAGATGTTGATCGCGCAAGGGCTACGCAAGTCCCTCGCCTGCCCGGCCCCTTCTACGCTGGACCGGCGCATCGCCTCCTGGCTGGCCTTTCATCGAATGAAGAACCTGACCAGCCCTTTTGATGCGCCGCAGGTGAAGCAGGCCCGTGCCAAGGCGCGCCGCGCCGCCGCCCGGCCCCCTGCCCCAAAATCGCAGCAACCGATTACCCGCGATGTGCTCGAGCAGTTGCTGTCCACTTGTCGGGGGTCCCGGCGGGATTGCCGCGACCGCGCCATCTTGATGCTGGGTTGGGCTTCGGGTGGTAGACGGCGCTCGGAGATCACCGGGTTGATGTTTGAAGACGTCTCGCTGAAGGAGTTCGACGAGAAAAGCCTGGTTTGGATTTCACTGCTGGAGACCAAGACGACAACCAAAGGTGAAACGCCGCGGCTGGTGTTGAAAGGCCGCGCAGCCCAAGCGCTGGCCCATTGGATCGAGGTGGGTGAGATTCAGGACGGCCCCTTGTTCCGGCCTGTTTCAAAAGCCGATCGGGTGTTAACCCGCCGCCTCAGCCCGGATGCCATCGCGCAGATCGTCAAGCGTCGGGCGAAACTGGCGGGCCTGCCGGACGGGTTCGCTTCCCCCCATGGGCTGCGCTCGGGCTTCCTGACCCAGGCCGCGCTGGACGGCGCCCCGATCCAGGCCGCGATGCGCCTCTCCCTGCATCGCTCCATGGCCCAGGCGCAGAAATACTACGACGATGTGGACATCGCGGATAACCCGGCGACTGATCTACTGGGGTGAGTAGTTACTGACTATTTAATAATCCCCGCTTGAGGGAAACTCCGGCTGCTGTGCCTATGTCTTGTTTCCTGTCGCATCTGTTAACGTGGCCAGCGCGGAAACATGTCGCGGCAGATCGCAACGGGAATGCAGGATATCAACAATGATCACCGCGTCCGGCTGATCCAGATAAACCAGGAAATGCTCTCCTGCGCGCACATATCTGAGATCCGCCGCCTCTTCGACCAATATAGAACAACTTCGGCTGGCCACCCTGCCCTCTGTGATGGCCTGACAGCGCGCTATTAGTTCTTGTTCATAAAGATCGGCTTGATGCGATCCAAACTTGTCGATGGTCCATCGGGCAATTTCCACCAGGCTGGATTCAGCGCGGCGTGTCAGTCGAAAGGGTCTGGTCACGCCTTGGCTCGTGCCCTTGCAAAGGCACGACGGATCGCATCCGAACCCCTGCCTTCTGCCAAATCTCCGGCCTGAGCCTGCGCTACACCCTCCTGCAAGCCTTGTTTGAGAGACTCCAGCCCCGCTTCTTCCCGCTCCAAAAGCCGAAGGCCGGCGCGCAACGCTTCACTGGCGTTCTGATATCGACCGGACGCAACCAGATTCTGCACCAGTTGATCCTGCGATTCTGTAAGTACAACATTGCGGGTTACCATGGCGTAAGCCTCCTTTTTGGCAATATATGCCAACGAGACCGTCTGTTCAACGATTGAGGAGCCCAAAATCACTAATTCGAGCAAGCTGGTTTTATGGACGCTAATGGGACGTGAACACACGGATCATGTCTGTGATCCCATATGAATCCAATGACGGTAGAGACTTGCGTCAAAAGCCGCGCCGCGCAAGCACAGCTGCACTGGATCGAGGACAGTTCCGTGTTCCGTCGCAACTTACAGGCGCACAATTCCCGAAACCCCGCCCTCACGGTATGCCATTTCTTGGGCAATTGGCGAGCGGCTGACTCTAGCCGGAATGTTCGCGTGTTTTCCTCTGCGCACGGGCTGAGCTCGGTGTATCTGACCCAGATCGCCATGCCATTCTCACCGCATCGTACTCCCGTACTGGCGCAGAAGTATTGTTACGAAGTTGGTATCGCAGAAAACTCGATAACGAAATTGTTGGTGAGAGAATTTGACCAATCAGCTCAACTAGCTCCCTGCCCTTCCCAATTGCGCAATTTGCGCCAAAAGCCGTTCGGCCTTCACTCCAACTCCATGCTAGAGGCGTTCTACTCAAAGCGGAGCATAGGGAGGAGTTTTACAGGAATGCCTTCGCATGCCTACGTTAGAACTTCATCGACTGAAAGAACCCATGATCCCGCTCAACCGAGTTTACAACTGTAAACCACCCTGCTCTGATGCAAAGCGTATGTAGTCCTCCGCGTTGGAAAACCTACAATATAGGCGAAAATCCTTGACTTAGTGCTATGAATCACGGCTGTTTATCTCAAGTGGCGCAAAAATGACCACATTCTTTAATTTGAGGCAACTACATGATTCCCGTGACACCACTTGCGGCAGAAAGACCATCGGCACTCGCCACGGAAATATCTGAGAGATTAAACTCGGCTATCCGGGAACATCTACTTGCTGCATTTGCCCCCGACAACACCAAATCACTGCGAAATTTTGCAGCGCCAGAAGCTGCTGAACTCTTAGGAGTCTCAGGTCAATTCATGCGCAAAGTCCACGCAGAGGGAACGATTCCTGAACCGAATGACGTACGCAGCGGTAGGCGTTACTATACTGCCCAAGAACTTTGGGAGGCTCGCGAAACGCTTGAGAAAACCTCACGCAAAAAAGGGCGCTATGTCCCTCGCCGGACTGAAGGAGAAAAGCTCCAAGTCTGGCAGTTGATGAACTTCAAAGGCGGCAGCAGTAAGAGCACCACAACAATTCACTTGGCTCACTATTTTGCGCTTCGCGGTTACCGTGTGCTGGCTGTTGATCTGGATCCTCAAGGCTCTCTTACATCCATGTGCGGCATAAGCCCCGAAATAGAGTTTGACGGGCTGACGATTTACGATGCTATTCGATATGAAGATCCGGTAGATATGGCGGACGTCGTGCTTCCGACGTACTTCCCCGGTCTCTCTGTGGCTCCGTCACGGCTTGTTCTTTCCGAATTTGAGACAGAATCTGCCGTTCACTCCAACCCAGACCATCCGTTCTTTACAAGAATACGGAATGCCCTGGCCCAGGTGGAAGGAGATTTTGACCTTGTTCTGATTGATAGCCCACCTCAGCTAGGATTCTTGACAATTGCTGGGATGGCGGCCGCCAGTTCATTGCTTGTGCCACTTACACCTTCGATGCTGGACGTGTCTTCGACGGCTCAATTTCTCGAACTCGCTGGTGCTTACATGGCAGTCATTGAAGATGCCGGCGCTACGCTCGAATACGACAACTTCAAATTCCTGATAACGCGTGACGAGCCAACAGACGTACCGTCTCAACAACTGGCTTCGTTCATGCGGGCACTGTTTCAGGATCGCGTTATGTCAGCCACAGCCCTCAAAAGCACCGCGGTCAGTGACGCCACAATGCTCAAACAATCAATTTACGAAGTCGTGCGGTCAGAAATGACACGCGCAACTTATGATCGGGCAAAGAACTCAATGGATGCGATCGGCTCTGAGGTAGAGCAAATGATCCATCAAGCATGGGGACGCAGCTAATGGCTAGAAAGTCGCTTCAGGAGATGTCGGGGATCGCAAACACCATCGCGCGCTCTGGCCCCAAGGCCATCGATAAAACTCCAAAACCCAATGCCCCTGCTCTTGGTGCGCTTCAGGGCTCTCTTGCCGCAATCAGGGAAATTGACCCTGCTCTGATCGACGACTGGGGGCCTGCCGATAGGCTCGGTGAGTTTACAGCTGTAAACATTGACGAAGAAGACGATAGTTTTGAAAGCTTGATGTCGAGTATACAAGACGGTGGCCAACAAGTTCCCATTCTTGTCAGAAGATCGAAATCCGACGGTCGATACGAGGCAATTTATGGACGGAGGAGGCTCAAAGCCTGTCGTGAACTTGGTATTAAAGTCCGCGCCAATGTTCAGGATATCGACGATGCTTCAGCGCTTCTCGCCAAAGGGCTTGAGAATGCTGCGAGGCGCAATCTTTCCTTCTACGAGAAAGCACGTTTCGCCGAGGCGATCCTGACTTCCGGGCATGACACGGCAACGGTGCGGCAAGTATTGAACGTTTCGAAATCAGGGCTGTCTCACCTGACAAAAATTACGCAACATGTTCCTGCAAAGATTGGTGACATGATCGGCGCAGCCCCAAAATCAGGCCGCCCAAAATGGACCGTGCTTGCAGAGCACTTCGTTGCAGGCAAGCTAGCGGAAGATGAAGCTGCAAATCTTCTTGCAACCATTGAGCCATCGATGTCGTCAGATGATCGGCTGGAAATGCTCCTAAAAGCAGCTGCCAAACGCGGTGCAAGACAAAGAGAAGGTGCAGCCGAACTCAACCCAATCGAAGGCGTTACAATCAAATCTACCAACGGATCACTAACTGTTTCGGTCAAAAGGACCGGAGCTAACGCTGGCTTCGCTAGCTGGTTGGACGAAAACATGGCTGAAATCATTAAGCGCTCACACGCTGAGTTTACAGCTGTAAACGCCAAGAAAAAGAACTGAGGACGAGCAGAAAGGAGGAAGGCAAACAAACAAAACCCCCGAAACCGGAGCTTCGAGGGCTGCTGCGCAAAGCGCAATTCTTAGATTAGACACCTAGAATCTAGCAGCACCCGAATCGCCACACAAGAAAAAACGCTCTTGAGCGAACGGGTAATTTTTGTCTGCCGATAGATAATCATGAAAACACTAACAGCATTGGCTCCAATTGGAGCGACCTTGTCGGGAACGGCAGGGCAGGGGAACAGTACGCCCAAAAAATGGATACTTCTTCGCGCCGTTGAAGAGGCCAGAGAACCTCTTGGGTTAAAATCCACAACTCTCAATGTCCTGAGAGCGATGGTTTCCTTTATGGGCGGTGATCAGATTGCTGCGGACCAGGATGATCATCACATCTGTTTCGCGTCCAACGCGGCGATAGCCAAACGAACTCATGTCAGCGTGCAGACAGTTGAGCGTCATATCTCGACGCTGGTGGACCTTGGACTTATCCGCCGCGTCATGAGCGCAAACGGTAAGCGATGGGCGCGCCGGGATCGCCAGGGCAGGGTGGTCACCGCAACTGGGCTCTCCTTGATGCCTTTGTCTGAACGGCACGCTGAGTTCATTCAGGAAGCCCAGAGGCATGCTGATCGCGTTCTCGAGTTCACTGTACTCCGTGACAAAGTTTCCGCCGCTCTGGCGCGCCTTAAGGAACTCGTAGCAAATGACACCGCGATCTCTGATTTGGTGACCACCGTACGCAATGCTCTGCGTCGCAAACCAGATGCGAATGTACTCAGCGAGCTGTTGGCAGAAATCTCTGTGGAAATCTCCGAGATAACACAGACTGATACAGAAAATTTGAGGGCCAGTGACAGTGAAATTGAGGGGCACAAAGAGGACTCTTTGAATCCGGAAGTTAAGAAAGAAAAGCTTTCTCAGATTCAGGTTTCTCCAGACCAAATGGAGCGCAGTTTTCCACGGCTATGCTCAGAACTACGCTTTGCAAAAGATCAGCACCACTGTGATCGGCTTATGGATGATATCGCCGAGTATCTACGGCTTGGCCAAACCTGGTATGCAATGAAATCAACTTTTGGCCCAGCTATTCGCTTCATTGTTCTCGGATACATCTTTCAACGTGCTGAGAACATACAATCTCCAGGGGCTTACCTGATTTCGTTGCTGGCCAAGATCGAAAAGGGCGAATTGTCTCCAAAGGCAATGCTCTCGCGGACATCCAATGCTACGTAAATTTGGGGAAACAGGATGAAATTTACCGTTTTCAGATTACACCTCCAAGTGATGACTGGATCGAAGGGTCTGAAAAAGGTGAGCTATAGGATTGACCTCTATAAATCACGCAACCATAAATAGTGAGTTATAGAAAGGAAGCTTATACCTCACGATGTGGAACTGGCAGAACCCTGACTGGCCTACCTTTCGTTACGACGCCGCAAGACTCGAACCATACGAGCAACAGTTCCTGTTGTCCTCAGGGGAAGTTCTTGGAGCGGTTCATCATGTGAACACATCGGATCGAGATCAATTGCGTATCGACCTGCTAAGCGAAGAAGCAATGAAGACCAGCGCGATCGAAGGTGAGATGCTGGATCGTCTCAGCGTGCAATCTTCCTTGCGCCGACATCTTGGACTGGCTCCCGACAGCTATCCATCCAAACCGCGCGAGCAGGGCGTTTCTGAAATGATGGTGGATGTTTATTCCAACTATTCGGAACCACTGTCACACGACACCCTGTTTCGGTGGCATGACATGCTTCTGTCCCATGACAGGCATCTGGAAACGATTGGATCATACCGGAGCCATGAGGATGCGATGCAAATCGTCTCAGGCAGGCTCGACCGCCCAACGGTGCATTTCGAAGCTCCACCTTCACATCAGGTTCCGGCTGAAATGGACCAGTTCGTAGCCTGGTTCAACCGGACCGCACCGGATGGTCCCGAACCATTGCGCGCACTGATCCGGGCCGGTTTGAGCCATCTGTATTTCGAGAGCATTCATCCCTTTGAGGACGGCAATGGCCGGTTGGGTAGGGCGCTGGCTGAAAAGTCCTTGGCCCAGAATATCGGTCAGCCAAGTCTGATTGCCCTTGCTTTCACGATCGAGCGAGAGCGGAAGGCTTACTACGACCAACTCGAACGCCATCAAAAGACGCTGGAAGTCACACCGTGGCTCGTCTGGTTTGCCGAAACTGTCCTTACAGCACAGCAGGTGACGCTTGAGCGGGTTGGTTTCTTTATTTCCAAGACGCACTTCTATGATCGGTACCGTGATCAGTTCAACACTCGCCAAAGCAAGGTAATCGCCCGTTTGTTCAAGGCTGGGCCGGATGGGTTCACAGGGGGATTGAGCGCTGAGAACTATATCTCGATCACGGGAACATCGCGCGCCACAGCAACGCGGGATCTCCAGAACCTGGTAGAGAAGGGCGCTTTGATCCGAACGGGTGAACTCCGGTACACGCGATATTGGTTAAAGCTAGATCGGGACGGGTAGGGGGCTGAAGTACGGCACGAAGCGCGGGAAGTGGAAGTTCGCTGCAGTCGCTACGCATGCTCGCAGGAAATGCGGAAGCTGACGTTTAGATAGCTTCCCAAGCGAGCATCTTTCTGTCCCGCCGCAAGGCGGCTCCGAGTTCGTACTTCATATGAATGGTCCATGCCGAAACTGGCGCAATGGGCGGGAAACGAACCTTCGTCGTGTCAATCCCGAACTCCGCTATGCGGCCTAAGCCGAGCTAGAGCTTGTCCACGCCGGTCATATTGATTGAATTCCGAAAGTGTGGAAACGTTCATATGGTAGACGCGTTAACGGCGATATTTCACATGAAGCGTATCCTGTTCTCAGTTGTGTTTTGTTTTCTGCCTGCGATGGTGCTGGCGGACAAAGTTGCCTTGGTAATTGGCAATGCGAACTACCAACATGTCAGCAATCTCAAAAACCCGTCGAATGATGCGATCGACATTGCAGAGGCATTGCGCAGGATCGGGTTTGAGGTCACAACAGGTCTTGATCTGGATTACCGCGACATGCGCCTTGCCATACGTGACTTTGGAGAAAAGGCAAAAAACGCCGAGTCGGTCATCGTATACTTCGCCGGCCACGGCATCGAGTTGGACAACACGAACTTCCTGATCCCTGTCAGTGCGGAACTGCGGAGCGACCGTGACATCGAACTCGAGGCAATCCGCCTCAACACATTGATTAGCTCCATCGCGGGCGCACCCGGCTTGAAGATCGTGTTGGTTGACGCCTGCCGCAACAATCCATTCCTCGCGACTATGGAGCGCACAAACAGCACCCGCTCAATTGGACGCGGACTTGCACGTATCGATCCGGGAGGTGTGTTGGTTGGATATGCTGCAAGGAGCGGAACGCTGGCGCTTGACGGCGATGGCCGCAACAGCCCCTATGCTCAGGCTCTGCTCAACCACATCGAGGAACCCGGACTTGAGATTGGCAAGTTGTTTCGGCGAGTCCGCGACAGGGTTTACACTCTGACAGAAGGCTATCAGGAGCCATTTACTTATGGCTCGCTTCCCGCCAGAGACATTTTTCTTGTTCCAGATGCGGCTGCAGGCTCGACGCCAGAGGAAGAAATTGAGCGTGTCGAAGACCAGATTTATGCGGACTTTGAACTTGCGCGTTCGCTCGGAAGGCTTGATGCGATCGAGATGTTTCTGGAGCGATACGAAGGCGAAAGGGATCATTTTGCAGTCGCGCTCGCCCTTTCGTTGCGGGACGACTTGCTTGCTGAGCACCAGAAGGACGAAGTGCCGGGCAACAGTAGTACTGCGCGAGACAAAGTAGCAGCTCTTGTGCCGACATCGCCTCAAAGCGCGAAGGATGATACAGAGACGCGCAGCCTGATCCGTGATATACAAACTGAGCTAAATCGCGTTGGCTGCAGCGCTGGCACAGCGGACGGTGTTGCGGGCCCACGCACGAGATCTGCTTTCTCTCGGTATATCAGCGCTAGAGAGAATCTTGGACTGACGCCTGAGAGCCTCGAGACCAGTGAAACTCTTGCCGCACTTCGAGGAGAGCAAGGAAGAGTCTGTAATCAGTTGGTCGCGCCGTCTTTCGCGACTTTTGATGGTGACTACATTGTCTTAATCAGACGCAGATGGGACGATGATTATTGGCAAACAACCAGTCGGCCCGACAAGGCCTATTTCCCCGGAAAAATCGAGCCACTTGCAGCCTTGCGCATCAATCGCAATGGAGACAAGCTGACCTTGCTATCTGCCCAAGGCTTTGCGGCCGAAGGGCCTTGGTTTAGGGACTTCACTGGCAAATTCGATGACTCCGGTCAGTTGAAATTGCGCTTCACATTGAGTTCGCATTTCGGGCAGGCGACACCCTATAAGGTCAATATAAGCGTCAAACTGCCCGAAGGACTTTCGCCAGGAAGAAGGCTTGTCTACGAGCCGCGCAGGATTGACGGGCAGTTTTTTCTGAATTTTCTAATACGCCGTGTCAGTTGAAACTTTAAAGCGATGTCCTTGCCTGCTCCGCAAGAAGACCGTCGCTCTGGGCTCCTCGTCGCTGTTCGCCGCAGATTTCGCCAAGGTCTTGTTTGGGCCGTCCGCGAAGACGGCCCAAGTTGTTAGATTTCAATGGCCTCTGCGATCGCAAGCGCATCTTCCAGCTCAACACCGAGATACCGGACGGTGCTGTCCATCTTGGTGTGCCCAAGTAGCAGCTGGACCGCCCGCAGGTTGCCGGTCTTCTTGTAGATCTGTGTGACTTTTGTCCTCCGCATCGAATGCGTTCCGTATGCACTGGCCTCCAGACCGATCGACGTGACCCAATCCCGGACGATCCGGGCGTACTGGCGTGTCGAGATGTGCAAGCGTTCATGGAAACGACCCGGCCATAGGTACTCCGAGCCGACCATGAGCTCATCTTCCATCCACTTTTCAACCGAGGCGCGTGTGCCTTCGGAGATTTCAAAACGAACCGGCTTCTGCGTTTTGCTTTGCAACACCGAAGCTCGTTCCTTGATCTGGCCGGACGCCATCACGTCGACGACTTTCATCTTCACGAGATCGCAGCCACGCAGTTTGCTGTCGATTGCCATATTGAACAGCGCCAGGTCCCGATGGTTCTCGGCGAGTTCAAGTCGAACACGGATTGCCCAGACGTGTTTTGGTTTCAGTGGCCGTTTTTGCCCAACGATGCGCCCTTTGTTCCAAGCCGGGCGAAGCGCACGAATGGCCGGTAAGTTTGGTGTTTCCATGACTGATCCTCCGATCCGCCATGCCCTCCCACAACGACAACCTGACGTTGACGATGCCTCCATATCACGGGATGCTGCGTCGCATCCGAGGTCGGGGCTGAGCCCAAATTGACCAATTCTGTCGTCAGGATCAATTGGCGCATACTGTCAAGAAGCTGCCACTCAAATTCGCGGATCAACGCAAAGCGAGTGAGAGTTTGCGGTCCGCACGTTCCACCAAATGCTTCAATCGGTGGCAGTTAACTTCGGGTCAGACGAAGATCGCTTCAGACGCCATATGTGCAAGATCGAACCCAGATGAATGCTGCACCAATGCGCGAATTGCGAGATTTTCCAGGCTCTGATGCTCAGGAAACGGGAGTGTGAATCCTACGGGGCAAAAGAATCCTTGACCAATTCCAACATCAGCTCTAGTAAAACTGAAATGACGTTTTGCTAGATGAAACGATTGCGAATGATTATGTGGAGCCGCGCATGTCGCGAAGCCACAAACCAACCAACAGTTCGGGAGGAGCCTGACATGATGAAAGATAACCAAAAACTGAAGCTCACCACGGCGCTAGTGGCAGGTGGCCTGGCCATTGCTTCGCCTGCCTTTGCCGAGGGAGAGGTCGTGTTTGCGTCCTGGGGAGGCTCGTTTCAGGATGCCTTGCGCTCAGCCATGCTGGAACCTGCCGCTGGTGCGCTGAATATCACTGTCAAGGAAGATACGACAAACGGCATTCAGGACGTGCGCGCGCAGATCACGGCGGGTGCCGTTGCATGGGACGTTACAGAACAGGATTTGCCTTCGTGTGAAACCCTGAGCCGGGAAGGCAGCCTTGAGCCGATCGACTATTCGATTGTTGACACCACAGGCATTCCGAAAGAGCTGATCCATGACAATTACATCGGCTTCATCAACTTCACCAAGGTGATTGCCTATCGCAAGGATGCATTTGGCGACAATGGCCCGTCCAATTGGGCAGAGTTCTGGGATCTGGAAAACTTCCCCGGCAAGCGCGGTATGCACGGCAAGGTGAACTATAACCTCGAAGCCGCGCTCATGGCGGATGGTGTGCCGATGGCCGAGATCTATGACACGTTGGCCACGAATGAGGGCAAGGCGCGCGCATGGGACAAGCTGGGTGAGATTGCCCCCGAAGTTACCGTTTGGTATCGCGGCGGGTCGCAATCGGCGCAGTTGCTGCGTGACGGCGAAGTGGACGTGATCCATATGGGCCATAACCGCGTAGAAAGCGTGATCGCGTCGGGCATTGATGTGGCCTATGCCTTTGATGGCGGCACGATGGACGTGGACTGCTTGTTGGTTCCCAAGGGGGCTCCGAATAAAGACAACGCGATGCGCCTTATCAACGAATTGCTGAGCGCCGAAGCACAGGCGAGGCTGGCGGTGACCATGCCGTTGGGTCCGGTGAATTCGGGTGCCTTCGGCACCGGGATAATCTCGGATGAGATGGCAGTGAAGGTCAACACACATCCCGACAACTATGGCAAGCAGCTTCTGGTCGATCCGAACTTTTACATCGGCCAGCTGGGCGAGTTGACCGAAGAGTTTGACACGCTGATCCAACAGTAAAAAATATCTGGGCGCGGCACATCTTGTGCTGCGCCCATTTTTGTCAGGTTAGGAGCCCCCATGTCACCTGCAGCCCACTCCCTTCCCATCGATATATCCAACCTGTGCAAGGCCTACGGATCGGTCAAAGCGCTGAATGACGTGTCTTTGAACATCGCCGCGGG
The DNA here is from genome assembly GCF_056533885.1 of Ruegeria sp. F12. Classification (NCBI taxonomy): domain Bacteria; kingdom Pseudomonadati; phylum Pseudomonadota; class Alphaproteobacteria; order Rhodobacterales; family Roseobacteraceae; genus Ruegeria; species Ruegeria sp. F12. The sequence continues at coordinate 55,875 of NZ_JBQFOV010000014.1, forward strand.
CGAGTTCCTGACATTGCTGGGGCCATCAGGCTCCGGCAAGACGACGCTTTTGATGGCGCTGGCCGGATTTGTGCGTCCTGATGGCGGGTCGATCCGGTTTGGCGAACAGGAAATGATTGCAACGCCGCCCCACAAGCGCGGCCTTGGCATGGTGTTCCAAAGCTATGCGTTGTTTCCGTTCATGACGGTCGCAGAAAACGTGGCTTATCCGTTGAAAATTCGCGGGGTGTCCAAAAGCGATCAGAAGGCCCGCGCCGAGCGCGCGCTGGAGACCGTGCAGCTGGGCGGTTATGGCGACCGGCGCATCACGCAATTATCCGGGGGACAAAGACAGCGCGTGGCCCTTGCCCGCGCCATGGTTTTTGAGCCGCAGATCATTCTGATGGATGAGCCGTTGTCAGCGCTCGACAAGAAGTTGCGCGAACATATGCAAATCGAATTGAAGGCGCTGCATGAAAAGCTGGATGCAACTGTCGTTTACGTGACCCATGACCAGCGCGAAGCCCTGACGATGTCGGACCGGATTGCAGTGGTCAATCATGGGCGGATCGAACAGATCGCGACGCCTGAGCGGCTCTATCGCCAGCCGCATAGTTTCTTTGTGGCGGATTTTATCGGGGAATCCATTTCCCTGCCGGTTAGTGTAGCGAATGACACGGCGCAGCTTGGCGAGCGCGTTCTGAAATCCAATACGCCTATTGCGCTGGGCAGCGGAGGCCATCGTCTGATCATCCGGCCCGAGTTGCTGGAAGTCACAGCAGGCGCGGTGCCAGACGCCGCCAATGACCTGTCCGGCCAAGTGCATGACATCATTTATCAGGGCGACAGCGTTCTAGTGATCGTTCAGCACGACAGCGCTGGTCAGATCAATGTGCGTGTGCCTGCCAATCGCGCGGGCCAAACCGGGTTGCCGTCGAAGGGAGAGCAAATCGGCCTTGCCCTGCATCCCGAAGATACGATCATCGTACCGGAACATGTGGCATGAGTATCGCCGAGACGTATGAAGGTGCTGGGACTCTTCAGAATGCCAGCACGCTCAAATCCGAAGAACGCCGCGAAAAACTGACGTTTCTTGGGCTTTCGATGCCTGCGGTTTTGACGATCTTGATCGTCGTCTTCCTGCCGATTTTCTGGCTGTCTTCGCTGTCGTTTTTCAATGCGGCAGGCGAACTGAGCACGGAAAATTACACGCGCATCTTTAGTAGTGCTCTCTATCGGCGAACCTTTGTCGTCACGTTTCAGATCAGCATTGCCGTGACGGTGATTTGCGTCCTTCTCGGCTACCCGCTGTGCTACTGGCTGACAAAGATGCCGAACAAAACAGCGGCCATTCTGATGGTGTTTGTGCTGGTCCCCTTCTGGACCTCGGTTCTGGTGCGGACCTATGCGTGGCTGGTGCTTTTGCAGCGCAATGGGATCATCAATTCGTCGCTGATGTCACTTGGCATTATCGAAGAACCGCTGCAACTGGCGCACAATCTGACCGGCTCCATCATTGGCATGGTGCATATCATGCTGCCTTTTTTGGTTCTGCCGCTCTACGCCACTATGCGCAATATTGACGGCGACCTGGTCCGAGCCGCCGTGGGCCTTGGTTCCAGCCCGCGCGGGGCCTTTTGGCGGGTATTTTTCCCAATGTCCCTGCCGGGCCTTTTTGCCGGCATCGTGCTGGTTTTCATCCTGTCGCTTGGGTTCTTTGTCACACCGGCTTTGCTGGGCGGTGGCCGGGTTCAGATGCTGGCGCAGCGTATCGAAAGCACCATCACAGTCTATTCGAACTGGGGGGCCGCATCAGCCCTGGGCGTGGTCCTGCTGTTGCTGGCGCTGGCGATGATCTGGCTGATGAACCGTGTCTTCGGGCTCGACAAACTGTTTATGCGCTGAGGATCTGAAAATGGAACAAGTCGGACAACGTAAAATCGACGGCCTGTGGCTGACAGTGGTCGGCATTGCTGTGCTGTTCTTTCTCATCCTGCCCACGCTGATCGTTATCCCGATGTCGTTTTCGGGGGCATCCTATCTGGAATTCCCGCCGACATCGCTCTCGTTTCGCTGGTACGTGGCCTATGTCACGTCGCCGGAATGGATGAGCGCAACAAAGACCTCGCTGATCGCGGCGGCGCTGACCACGGCAATCGCGACGCCCCTGGGCTCACTTTGTGCCTATGGTCTGCATTGCTCTGCGCCTCGTATCAGGAGCGCGGCTCAAATCCTTGTGATCATGCCGATTGTCGTGCCAGTGATCCTGATCGCTGTTGGAGTGTTCAGCCTCTATGCCAAGCTGGGGCTCAATTACACACTGACCGGGATCGTGATCGCCCATACTGCGCTGGCGCTGCCATTCGTGATCGTGACGGTGATGTCGGGATTGCAGAATTATGATTTCGATCAGGAGCTTGCAGCGCGCAGCTTAGGGGCGTCCCGTGCATACGCATTGTGGACAATCACCGTACCGCAGGTGAAATTCTCGATCCAGACAGGGGCTTTTCTGGCATTTATCACGTCGCTGGACGAGGTTGTGATCTCGATGCTGGTCTCGGGCGGGGAAAACGCCACAATCACCCGGCGCATGTTCAATTCACTGCGTGATCAGCTTGATCCGACAATCGCGGCGATCTCGACCTGTCTGATTGTCGTGTCCATCACGGCGCTTATCGGTGTGCAGATGATCGGGCGTCGGAAAGACAAGGCACAATGATGCGGGTCTTATTTTTCGCCAAACTCCACCCGAATCTGGCGGGCGGCATCAAGGACCGCCGCGCGATACTTTTCGACGGCTGTGTCATTGAAGCGGACGCGCAGGCCGGACAAGCTGATCGCGCCCAGCAATTCATCTTCGAACCCAAGAACAGGAACCGACAGTCCGGCGACGTCAGGATCGCGTTCACCAAGGCTGAGATAATACCCGGCCTTTCGGATGCTGGCCGCCTGTTTTCCCTGCCGGATGGAATAAGCATCCAGCACCTGACCCGAAGAGCCCATGCTCAGCGGAATGATCTCGCCCTCCTGAACGTGATCCCGCGCAAGCCTTGGCGAATTGACCCGGTAGAGGCACACGCCAGAGTTGCCGCGTTGCACATAAAACGACGCACTTTCGCCGGTCGCATTCACCAAATTCGCAAGCACCGGTCGCACAATTGGCCCCATCCGCAGGTTTTGGCGAAACACGGATCCAAGACGCCACAAAGACGGCCCGAGGTGAAACAGACCCTCGGCGTCTCGCGTAATATGACCAAACTTTTCAAGCGACACGCTCAGACGCAGAATTGTCGCCTTGTTGACCCCGCTGCGGTCCGCAACCTCCTTCAAAGAGAGGCCTGCATCGCCCGGCTCAAAGATGTCCAGCACACGCAATGCGCGCTCTACCGCTTCGACACCACCATTGGCGTCAGGGGATCGGGGCTTGTCGGGCATAGGCAGACCTTTCGACGCAAATCCGTCGCTTTTTATAGCCGGTTTGAGCGCAATTGGAAATCGCAAATAACGAAGGCGTCTGGCAATGAATAGCGCGCGGAAACAAATGATAACAGCTGGTTATGCGGACCTTCCTTTTGGCATTCATTCGCAATGTAAGGCTGATTGTGTTGGGGTTATGGGCGTTCCGAGCGAAGTTAACACCGGGCCCCGATCCGGCACCTCTCTGGCACCCGATGCGCTGCGCAAAATGACTGCCCAACTTGGGATCGGACTGCCTGTAGATGGTCGGGATCTTGGCAATCTGGACCTGTCAGGGGATTGGCCTGCCGCGTTGGAACAACTTGTGACGCAAATGGTGGATCACGGTGTTGTACCCGTTGTCTTGGGTGGCGCGTCTGATGTCGCCTCGGGTGTGCTGGGGGCCTTGCCTGATCTGCCAGTTGTCGCGGCCATGCCGTTGGCCCGGCGTGATATCGCGACGCGAACAGCCAACACGATCTGGGTGGGATTGAACGGCGATCAACCTGCTGGTGTCTGGGATCTGATCAGCCAGCGCAAGATGGATTGGCGCACCGCGCGGCAGTTGGATGAAGGGCACGGCGACTATTCTGACACGCCCGAGCGCGCTGTCTTGTGGATCGACATATCGGTCATTGATCTGGGGCATGCAGCTGGCAGCGTCGGCCTAAATCCCGGCGGGATGAAACCTGAAACGCTGGTTTCCGTCATTGGTGCCATGTCCTGTAAATGGCAGGCGATTGTGATCACCGGCCTTGCGCCTGCGCGCGACACCAGGGGAATGTCGGAACTGGCGGCGATCGAAACCCTGAACGCGGCGTTGCACAATGAGTGAAGCGGCGCAAATACAGTTTGACGCGATCCCCAGTTTTCTGGGCGCATCCATTGGCGATCTGGAAGATCTCGTGCCCGGTCAGGTCGCGATTGCAGGCTATTTTTGTGACAATCTCGCCCGGCCATCGGCAGGGCAACGCTATCTCGCGCGCCAGCTTCGGTATGCGTCCTGCCCCACAGTAACACCCGCGAATGCAATTGACCTTGGGGACGTGAACGTCTTTCCGCTAGAACCTGACAAGCATTTTCTCGCAGTTGCCTCGCAATGTGAATCGGTTCTTGAAACCGGTGCCCGCATGGTGTTGGTAGGCGGCGATTCCAGCGGTTTGGAAGCGCTTGACGTCGCCGCAAGACAGGTCACAGGTGCGGATGTTCCCATCATTGGGGTCAATGGCGGCGCAGTGAGCCATTTGCCCCGCACCCAACCGGTCATCCTGTCTGTGGATTTACAAGAGCTTGCGGGCAAATGGGTATCGCACCCGCATCGCCTGACGGGAATGTCACCAGCACAAATGATCGCGCAAATTGACGCCACCCCGGGCGATACCATCGCGGCTGCGGTTTTTGGGCTTGCCCCGGAACTGGACAACCGTGGCAAGGCTGAAACCCGCGCTGCACTGGCGATCCTGCAAGCGGTCACAGCTCGTCTTGAGAAAGGAGCAGGCTGATGCCTCTACGTTCGGCCCCGTTGCCGCGCATGGCAGGGCATCTGTCGTTCATGCGCTCTCAGACCAAAGCAATCGGCGACGTCCGGTCTGGAGATCTGGCCGTACTGGGCATCCCGTTTGAAGATACAAACGCACCTCATGCAGGGCAATCTCTGGCGCCGCGTGCATTACGCGAAACCTCGGTCTATTTCGGTTGGCACGCAAATCCACAATTCAGTCACCCCGTAGATATCGATGCGCGTCAGGATATCAGTACCGATGGCCTGCACGAGCGGCTTTGTGATCTCGGAGATATTGCACCGGGGTCCGAAGATGCGATCCACGCGGCCTTGAAGGCGGCCATGCGTCAGATCAGCGACAATGGCGCCTGTGCAATCTTTTTGGGCGGATCAGATCGCATGTCCGAGACGGCGCGGAGCGCGCTCCCTCATTGTCAGACAGTGCAGCTTGGCGGTACACCAGCCGATGCGCGCGATTTTCATATTGCGCCCTTGCCGAACGGAACGACCACGCCGGTAAATAGAGATACTGCCGCGCAGCGTGCCGCGTTTTCAGAGTGGCGGGATCCATCAAAGCCGTTGTTTGTTCGGTTTGATCTCTCGGTGTTTGAAACATCGCTCAGTGCGCTTTGTGATCGGCCCCGTTTGGGGGGCTGCGATCTTGCGACGGTGGTGCAATGGCTTGAGCTTTTGGGACGGCACGAGGTCAGCGCCATTATGTTGACCGGTCTGAATCCGAACCGTCCCGGAATGGGTGTCGTGAAGGTTGGCCAACGCCTGATGGTCACGGCTCTTCTGGCGTTTATCTATGCGCGCCTCGGCTTTGGGATTGATTTTCCGCGCCGCCAAACTTCCAAGGAAAAAGTACTGACATGACTGCAGCGATAACGACATTTCTCCCGCCTCTGGCACAACCGGGGTATCGGCTGTTTGATGGGCCTCTGCTCGATGCCGCCGACGTCCGTCCGGGCCAAATCGGTGTGGTGGGTATGCCCAGCGATTGGACACATTCAAGCCGGCTCGGAACCAGGTTTGGTCCCGAGGCGCTGCGTAAGGCAACGACGGTATTGCAATCCATGCGACCGCAGGGGGTCAGTTTTGATCCAGATACGGGCCAAAGAAGCGCAACGGCCAGCGACTGGCTCGTGGATTGCGGGGATGCAGTGATCACCCCTGAGGATGTAGACGCAACCACCGAGGCCATTGCCGCAATGACCGAGGCGCTGAGCGTTGGAGGGGCGATCCCTCTGGCACTGGGCGGTGATCACTATAATAGCTTCCCGGCCTGCCTTGGCTATTCCCGTGGGTTGGCCAAACGCGCACCAAATGCACGTTTTGGGTATATCCAGATCGACGGTCATCTGGATTTCTCTGACCGGCTTGGCGCGTGGGGCAGCCATAACCACGCAACCAATGCCCGTCGGATTTCCGAACTGCCCAATGTCGACGTGTCCAATATGGTTTGGGTCGGGATCACCGGTTGGGTCGACAGCGGTGAACTCGCCTTGATCGAAGAGCAGGGCGGTCGGGTGTTTTCGGCTGGCGACGTACATAAATTGGGGACGGCAGAGGCAATTCGTCAGGCGTTGGAGCATGCCATGAAGGGATGTGACGAACTGTATCTGTCAATCGACATCGATGCGATGGACGCTGGCTACCTCCCCGGCACCGGCTCAATCGTTCATAGCGGTATTACACCGCGTCAGTATTACGATCTGCTGGATGGGCTGGCCGAGGCCCCGTTGGGTGGACTGGATATTGTTGAGGTGTCCCCTCCTCTTGATCCGTCGGAGCGTACCGAATTTCTGGCTGCAGAAATGTTGTTCCGGATCCTGCGTCGCTTCCGCACACAACCTGTGACCGGGGCGGTGACAGAGCAATGATGGACTACAAAGGAACAGAGCAGCTGGGTGGGTTTTCCCATGCAGGAAAAACACTTGCGCCCGCGACACGGCCCTGGATCACAGACCTGTCAGCGCTTTGCCCTTACGAGGGCCTGCAACCCGGGAACCTACCGGAATTTGAACGCGACCCGAATTGGGACAACTGGGCGCTCACCGACAGTCCCAAAGACCCGAACCTGCGCCTGAACTGGCATCTATTTGAGGACGGTGGAAGAAGATTGATGGTCGCCGACCGGATGCTTATGAGCCGCGTCAGCTGGCAGGATCTGGATGATGCGGGGTATGTCCATGGCACAGAGCTGTCGATTGATGGACGCCTGTTTCGCTGCCGGTTGCTTACGGGGGGGGATACGCCCTGTAGTGACCCTTTTCAGGGGGCGACGCGCCCCAATGAATGGGATGCGCTGGTGGGGGGCAGCGGGGCGTTGAACGCTCCGCAACCGGACCCGGCCAATAGTACAGCACCGCTTTGCCCGGATCATCTGACCTCGCCTCATAACCGTTTGTGGAACTGGTTCGGCGCGGTCAGCTGGACCGCCGAACCGGTTGCCAGACGGGCCGATGGGCGGGTGTGCAGGGGCTATCATGGCCCGACCTATTTTTACGTGAATACTGTGGACCACCGGCATGAAGATATCGGGTGGCGACCAGTTCTTGAGGAAGCGCTATGACTGCAAACCCCTTTGCCAACTTTATCGCCGGATCATGGGTTGCTAGCAGCGACGCGGCCCCCAATGTCAACCCGTCCGACCTGAACGACACGATCGGCGAGTATGCCCGGGCAAGCGCCGATCAAACGGTTGACGCAATCGAGGCCGCGGCCGCGGCCCTGCCGAATTGGCGCAAGACATCGCCTCTGGTCCGGTTCGAAGCGCTCGACCGGATCGGGTCGGAAATCCTCGCCCGTGTAGACGAGCTGGGCGATATGCTGGCCCGCGAAGAGGGCAAAACCTTGCCCGAAGCCAAGGCCGAAGCGCATCGCGCCGGGCATTTGTTCAAATATTTCGCGGCTGAGGCGTATCGTGCGACCGGCGACACCTACCAATCTCTGCGCGAAGGTGTGTCGCTAAATGTTGTACGCGAGCCAATCGGCGTTGTGGGCGTAATCACGCCCTGGAATTTCCCACTGGCGATCCCCGCATGGAAAATCGCACCCGCTCTGGCCTATGGCAATACGGTTGTGTTCAAACCTGCCGAACTGGTGCCCGGATCGGCATGGATGTTGTCCGATATTATTGCCCGTGCGGGCGTGCCTGAGGGGGTGTTCAACCTTGTGATGGGAAAAGGCCGTGAGGTTGGGGAGGCAATCGTTACGCACCCCAAGGTGTCCGGGGTCACATTCACCGGTTCCACACCCGTCGGTCGCCATATGGGGGCGGCGCTGTTTGCGCGAGGAGCGAAAATGCAGCTGGAGATGGGGGGGAAGAACCCCTTGATCGTGCTGGATGACGCCGATCTGGATCTGGCGGTGCACTGCGCCGTTCAGGGCAGCTTTTTCTCAACCGGACAACGCTGCACAGCGTCTTCCCGCCTGATTGTGACCGAGGGCATTCACGACGCATTTGTTGACCGTCTTTGCGCGGCAATGAAAGACCTTCGGATCGGTGATGCGCGCGCTCCGGAAACCCAGATTGGTCCGGTCGCCAGTGAAGCGCAGCTCGCCATCGACAAACGATACGTGTCTCAGGCTGTGGATGACGGTGCAACGCTTGCCGCAGGTGGTGGCGAGGTCAAATCCAAAACAACCGGCCATTACTTTGCGCCTGCGTTGTTTACGGATGTGTCACCCGACGCAGCCGTGGCACGAGACGAAATCTTTGGGCCCATCGCCGCCGTGTTACGCGTGCCGGATTACGACGCCGCCCTGGCCACGTCCAACGACTGCGAATTTGGATTGTCCGCAGGAATTGTCACGCGGGATCCCGCCAAAATCGATCACTTCTCGCAGAACGCCGAAGCAGGCATGATACAAGTCAATCTGCCCACCGCCGGCATGGATTTCCACGCACCCTTTACGGGCCGAAAGGGATCCTCTTATGGTGCACCGGAAAAAGGCAGCTATTGCCGCGAGTTTTTCACGGCGGCCAAGGTTGTACACGCGGGGCGCGGATAATGTCGCAGACACCTTTGAAGGGCATTCGTGTTCTTGATCTGACCAATGTCCTTGCCGGTCCGTTCTGTTGTCATCATCTGGCGCATCTGGGCGGCGAGGTTATCAAGGTCGAAGCCGTCGGTCGGGGCGATCTCGCCCGCCAACTGGGGGCCGACCCAGAGCTGAACAAAGTCAACATGGGCGTGTCCTTTCTCGCCCAGAACGCGGGCAAGAAATCGGTCACGGTCAACCTCAAGAACCCACGGGGTCGAGAGATTTTTCTGAAACTGGTCGAAACTGCAGATGTCGTGGTTGAAAACTTCCGGCCCGGCGTCATGACGCGCCTCGGCGTGGGCTACCAGACCCTGAAAGAGGCCAATCCGACCCTCATCTATTGTGCTATCTCCGGCTTTGGCCAAGAGGGCCCGTGGATACGCCGCCCGGCTTATGACCAGATCATACAGGGAACCTCGGGTGTGATGTCGATCACCGGGGATAGCGACAGCGCGCCGCTGCGCGTTGGATATCCGGTGGCAGACACTGTGGGGGGCATCACCGCAGCCTTTGCGATTTCATCTGCTCTGAACGCCAATCCGCGCGGCACCTTTATTGATGTGTCGATGCTGGAATCGGTGCTGGCGACAATGGGCTGGGTGGTGTCGAACTATCTGATCGCCGGCGTCAATCCGACTGCCAATGGCAATGAAAACCCCACTTCGGCGCCTTCCGGTGCGTTTGAAGCGAAGGGCGGGTTGATCAACATTGCCGCAAACAAAGACCAGCAATGGGAGCTACTGACGGACCACCTGGGATTGGCCGCGCTGCGCGAGCGGCCTGAATATGCCACGCGCGAGGATCGCAAACGCAATAGGCTGGCTCTGAAAACTGAGCTGGAGACCGTGTTGAAGACCCGGTCACCGCGCGACTGGGCCAAGGAACTCAATAGCATTGGTGTGCCATCAGGAGCGGTTTTGACAGTGCCGGAAGTATTGGAAATGCCGCAGGTTGCAGACCGCGGTTTCCTCGACCAGTTTGAAAACGTCCCCGGCGTCGGACGCGACATTCAGGTTGCCACGACCGGGATCAAATTGGACGGCAGCGCGCCCACCGTCGATGCACCACCGCCCACATTGGGGCAGCACAACTCTCAAATCTGGAGCGAGTTAGGTCTTTCACCGGAAGACATTGAAAAACTGGCAAAGGATGGCGCGATATGACGGACCCCGCAGGACGCAATGACGCCGATGCCATTTGCCACTGGTGGCGCACCGAAATTATCGACATGGCTCCGGGGCGGATCGCCTTTCGCGGCCACCCGATCCAGGACCTGATCGGAAACGTCAGCTTTGCTCAGATGATCTGGCTCATGGTGCGCGGCAATTTGCCCACGCCAGAACAGGCGGCGCTTTTTGAATGCGCGCTGGTGGCGGGCGTGGATCATGGTCCGCAGGCGCCATCGATAGCCGCAGCGCGTATGGCCGCGACCTGTGGGCTGGGGCTCAACAACGTCATGGCCACCGGGGTCAACATGTTGGGTGACGTGCATGGCGGCGCCGGTGAACAATGCGCCGAGCTTTATTTCGACGTCGCCAAACGGATGGATGACGGCGCTGAACAGGAAGTTGCCGTCCGCGACGGTATCGCCGCCTGGTGTGAGGAAAATGGCAAGATCGTCTCGGGTTTTGGCCACCGTTTCCACAAGCCCGTCGATCCCCGCGCACCGCGATTGATGGCGTTGGTACGCGAGGCCGCGATGTCAGGCACTGTAGAAGGGCGATTTGCCGATATCGGTGAAGCTATACAGACGGAAATCGGACGTAAGCGCGGTGCCGATATCGCGATGAATATCGATGGGGCCACGGCTGTTATCTTTTGCGAATTGGGGTTCCCGGCACCGCTTTCCCGGGGATTGTTCTGTCTTTCCCGCTCGGTTGGCGTCTTGTCTCATGGCTGGGAACAGATTCAACAGGGCGGGCGGAACAAGGGGCCAATGCCGCCGCGTTATCTGCCGGAATATATTGGTGTCAAATCGGAGCGCTAACCCGATGACCATTGATGGTGCGAACGCCTAAATTCACACCGAACTTGGCATTGAAGCGCCACTGGCGTGTGGACTGTTTTGCCGGTCTCGGTCATTGGGCATCCCCCCCTAGAAGCAGACCCAACATGTTAGTCTGAACAAAGATTCACTTCTTTGGTGTTGTCTTTGAAGGTATTTCAATCCAGGCGAGAATCGATACATTTTCACGCTTGTTCTGACGTCAGCGAAGCGCACCGAGCTGCCATCGCGACAAGCGCGGCGAATTCACACTTGGTCCGCGATGCGTGAGTTTGTCGATCGCTGGATTTCGCAGTCGCAGCTAAAGTCCGGTCTGGTGGGCCGCACCGCAGCGATGCGCGCCCTCGGTCAACGGCAGGAATGGGCCGATCTCCTAACAAGTTGTGGAAAGAAATTACGGGATCACCTTAGATCTCAGCGTTATCGCTCAGATTGAACCAAGTTGGCTATGCTAGTTCGCTGATCATCGATTTCAGATGGCGCATGTCGGTACCGCAGCATCCTCCAAATACTTGGATCGACGGATTCTGCCTCGCAATCGCGGCAATCTGTTTACCAAGTTCAGCTGGATCGCCTTCGTCCAGCTCATCTGCTTCGTCAAGTTCCGCATGCGAGCAACTCGAAGCGTTCGCCACAAGGCCTCTCAGCCGGGGGTGGTTGCCAAGCGCTCCGGCGAAATGGGTAGGGTGAGCGCAGTTGACCATAAAAAACAGCGCCGCCGAGTCGGTTGCTGCGTCGATCTGGTCAATTCCGTCCACAAGTTTGGTCCCGTCTGCCAGGCACCCGTCTGTCTCAACAACCAGAGACATGATGATCGGCAGTTCAGCGTCCCGGGCGGCGAGGATGCATCCCGCTGCCTCGCTTGGGCGGTTGAATGTATAAGCGGTGACCAGATCGAGGCTTGTGTCTTTCAGGCTGTGCATTTGAGCGGCGTGGTATTGACGTGCATCTTCGACGGGTACCGGCGGGATGTCGGCGTAAGGATCATGGCGCGGGCCGATGCAGGCCGACACCAGTACATCATCGCGAGCGGCAGCTTGGCGCACGTCTTCCATTAGACTGACCGCATCTTTGTTTACTTCGGCGAGCCGCTCTGCATCGTACCCCAAGGGCGCTGCCCGGTCGGCGTTCGCCATCCATGTGGGCGCATCAAGGATGCATCCGACATTCATTTCACGGGCCAGATCGACAAGAGCCTGCATTTGACCGGCCAGTATCACCCTGGTGCCAGGTTCTTCCAGCAATGGAAACGACGCGAAACCGGGAAGCTCAATTCCATGATTGAAAATCAGGTCGGTGCCAGTGCCGGCGTAAACCAGAAAGGGCTTGTTACCTTCGAGTGGGAGCTGTCGCGCCATTCTGATCCACGCCTATTGCCGTTACCTCTGCACAAGAAACCTACTTTGTCTCGGGCCTCCTGTGAACCTTAGGACTGCGACAGGGTGTATTCCGTCACTCTGATCCCCACGCCAGGCCAAACACCAGGTCATGTCTCGGTCGAAATCACCAGTGGCGACCGGCGCGCTCTGATTACAGGTGATGCAATCCATACAACCGCCCAGTGCTGGCATCCCGAGTGGCATTTTATGTTTGATTCCGATGCTGAGATGGCCGTGACATCCCGTCGGAAACTGTTGGAAAGCGCCTCGGAAACGGGATGTATTGTGCTGGGAAACCACTTCGCTTTGCCGTCTATTGGTCGGGTGAAGGCGGACAACGACGCGTTTCGCTGGGAGGACTAGCCCAGGTTGTATTTTGATGTGCGCGGGTCTGTTGTGGGATGGCGGCTGACGTGAAAGTTCGACGCGCCGCGCAGCTTACAGGCAATGATCGGCGAAACTAAATCTCGAACCCATTGGGCTATGTCACATTCCCTTGAATTCTTGTTTCACAAGCTTTCTCTCTTCACCATTTTGTGAAAGCCTGAAGCAGTTATGAGTGACAGAGTGTGCAATTTTCAGAAAACAGTGGTTCTTTCTGAACTCCAATCAGCTCTCTTGGACGGAATTTGTGATCACTGCGAGGTGACAAGTTCGGAACTGGCCAAGAGTGGAGAGGTGCTGGAAATATGTGGACAAGAGTACTGTTTCGATTATGAAACCGGTGTGTCCACGGAGACTGAAATTTTGTTGTGCCCCAGCTGTCACGAGGCAAACCATCTGGACGCGCAGCGACAGCATAACCCTTGCCACATCTCTGCAAGACGCAGCCGGGAAAACATGGGTTAGTCGATGGGTTCAGGAGGCGAAGCTTTGGAACGGTTTTTGCAAGAACCATCGCTGGTCCAATTTCGGTAGTCTGACAGACCAAGCTCGTCCCACATCCAGCCGAAATCATACTCAGCCACCGGAGAGCCGGTCTGGCGCGCGCTGCGGTTTTCGATTGTCTTCAGCCAGTCTATGACTTTCTTCCTGCCCGCCGTGCTGCGAACGGCCTGGCGCGGGGTCTTGCCATCCAGGGCAGGAATCGGCTGGTCAAGCGTATCGCGGTAATGCTGTTCGAGATATTCGTGGGCCATCTGACGGGCAAGGGCACGGGGGATGTCCTCTTCTTCTGCCACTCCGTTACTCGTGCTGTCATCCGCCATCATCTGTTCGGCGGTCTGGATTGATGTCAGCGGAGATTTCACCAGGTCGCCCAGGAGGTCCCGGACCAGGGCTTCGCCGCGTTCAGCGCGCGCTGTAGAGCTCACAGAAAGTGTGAGTGTCCGACCTTTCAGATCTAGGGACCCAAGCACGGAGGCCCCTGACATTGATTTGTCCAACACGAGGCCGGTGCCGTGCTTGGTGCCGGACGGGGTGTCGAGGTCAAGCCAGGTCCAATCCTTCTGGCCTGAGATCACGAGTTCTGCGGACTGTGTTAGCTTTTCAGATACCTGGCTTTGCGTCACTTTGCTGGCGAGGGGGAAGCGCATGTCGTGAAAGAGCAGGTTGTCGCCATCGCTGTTGCTGATTTGTGGTGGTTCCGGATCCAGTAGGTTCGGCAGATGTGCGAAGAGCCAGGCATTGGTGAAGAGGGGTGCGGAACGGTGTAGCTGATCCTGTGTCAGCCTCAGTTCAACGTCGGGGTTCAATTTCAACACGGAGCGGAGCCCGTCTTCAAAAAACGCGACGGTGTCGGGGTCGAATGGGAGCAGCGCCCCCGAGATCACGTTATAATCCCCCTGTGCGACAACCCGAGCTGCGATGCGATCCCATCGCTGCAGCATCTGCGTCGCGCTGTGTTCCCGGACGGTAACCGGCTCTGCGTCCGAAAGCATGTTGCGCAAGACCATGGATCTGCCGGGGTCTACCTCGCTCACCTCATAAAGGCTGACCGACGCGTCCCGCAATCCTTTGATATAGGCGCGGGTCTGCGCACTCTCCTTGGAACCGCTCCCTTTCAGATAAGCATCCGCAGCGTTTTCGGCGTCCGCTCCGAATGTCCTGCCCAGCAAATCTTCCAGGCCACCACCCCACAGGACCATCGGCCAATCCTCGCCCAGCAAGTCGCCCAGATCCTCGAACTCAAGATCGAAGGCCTCGAGCGCTGGCAGAAAATGCTCGTCCAACACATCAGCGAGCCGCTCATGCCAAATCTCGTCACGGGTGATAAACCCGATGAGCCCACCAAGATCGTTCCCCGTTGTCATCTTCAGCTTCTCCCTGTTTGCCGGACAGGGGCGATTTAGCGCAGATTGCAACCGCCAGCCAGCCCACACGCGTATGCAGACCTGCGTTACATGGAGGGACTTGTCATGGCGAATGCTATGTCTTTGGCTCCCGCCCAAAAAGCTCTGTGAAAAGCTTTTCGGAGCGGCGCAGGCCTTCATCGGTCAGTACCACCGATTTTGCCTTTCCAACCGGGTCCAGGATCAATCCGTTACGGTGCAGGCGATCAAGCGCTCCCCAGTCAAAGCCTTAGGGCCGTCCTGAACCCAGCGAATTCGGGGATGTTGCGAGCCGCTTCGACGACGGGTGTGAGCCCAACTAGTGGATTCGTCAGGGCGTTTCCGCCGGTATTCTATGATTGCTAAAAGATGGTGGTGCTGATCGCTGTCGTATTAGATTTTCCGCAAATATGCCCAAGAGACGTATCCCTTAAGCTTGCGCGCGCGCTCCAAAGAGACGCGGCACCAACGGGTGCCACCGGTCTGCTCACAGCCGTGAACTCGTAGTGCGGTTCCATTTGGAAGACCAACGATCACATTGAACCCTGTTCCAGGCCCACTGCGCATTTTTAGCATGTCACCGTCTTCGACGCCAAAAACCTCATATGTTCCGAGTGACGCGGCCGCCGCCGGTTTAACGTCCATGACGACCCCCAGGAACAAAGCCATTAGGGGTAAAAAGATTGCATTGCGCATCGCGATGTCCTGCTTATTGCCTCAACGACAATCGTAGCAACTCGGGTCACCAAGAGGAACAACTCCAAGACAGAAATGTAGGTGATACCAAAGCTTCAAACGCTACATTTCTTCCAAATGGTGGGGAACCCTGGCCCAGTTGGGGGCATCTTTCACAAAAACCTTGCTCGTTGGCTTGAAGTTGTTTGGCTCATCCAATGTCCCAGCCGCAATGCTCGTCAATCCGAAGGCTGTCACGCCCCACAGGCCTGATCCGCAGGTGCCACAAAAATGCTTGATGACAGGTCGACCTTCCTTTGAGGTCTTCTCAAAGGTCCGTGGTTTGCCTTTCAGCAGCTGCAGGTCTTCCGACTTTATCATGTACCCGGCATAACCGTCCGTTCCGGTCATCGATAGGCAATCACTGCAAAAACACATGAGTTGCATTACTGCGCTGCCAGTGACCTGGTATCGAACCTCACCGCAAAAACATCCGCCTTCCAAGATTTCAGCCACGTTGCCTTCATCCTTCTATTTCGTTTTGCAAGATATGAGAAAACCGTACCTACTCTGGCCAGTGGTCACAACGGTTCCAGCAGCGGAATGTGGAATGGTGCCAATATGAGCTCCTGTACCTGGATGGGTACGAGGCAAGCATCAGACAGATTGAGTTGTCGAATGTTTTCATCACGGTTCTGAATCCTTGCCAATTGACTGTTCCAGCAAAGTCATTGGACAGACGAGCTTTATTGATCGACAATCGCGTCATGGAGCTGACAGACACCACACCTGTGCACCTGATCCATGTGGACCCTGAGATCAACATGGCGCGGTTCTATGGCATCGAGTTGCAGCCGACGTTGTTTGGGGAGGTTTCAGTGCTTCGTACCTGGGGGCGTATTGGCACGAACGGGCAAGCCATGATGGTGACGTATGATGACGAAGCCCTGGCTAGTGAAGCGCTCCACAATCTCGAAAAGCAAAAGCTCCGTCGAGGGTATGTTCCGGTCGGTGAGTGACTTCGGGCTGCAGTCTGTTTCTGTGGCAAATCCCGAGCCTTTCGGCTCGTGAGCAGGCTCTAGGTTTCAGCCGACGTATCGGCTTCCACCCAGAACACCCCAGAATGATCTCCCTGTCCCAGTAGCCCCTGACCCGTCTCTTGCGAGCCGGGGCAGGGGCTTTGGGTCATGGTCGGTCCATGCCGTGGTGATCTGCCCATTCGGGTGACGGTCCCTTTTGCGCTCACGCAGGATCAGAGATCCTTTGTCCTTTCCTTGTGGGTCAGGCGGGATTTGGACAAGCCAAACGCTACCTTCCGTAAGGGGGAAGGCGCGGCCTCCCCCCTCGGACAAGACAAATAGACAATACCGTGTCCTCGCGCGCCTGCGCTGCGGGCCGCACCACTCTTGTCGATTGGTCCTGTCTCGCCCCTCTCCGCGTTCGCCACGGGGCAGGTTTTAGAGACGACGCCCTTTCAGGGCTCGGCTCAAAACCAGCACCAAAGGGGATCAACCCCAGAGGTCGCACCACAAAAGGAGAGACGGTTTTGGACATTGAAAAGACAAAAGACATCGACACTGACACCAGCCTGCAGGCGGCAGAGATTGCGACCCAGAATGACCTATTTCGGAAAGCGCTGATCGATCCGACTGCGGCAATCGAGATGCATTCTAAGGGAATTCAGGGTCAGGTATTTGTCACGCCCGGCGTGTCAGGTGAAGGGATGGAGTTCCAGACTGCAGCTTTGGCAGCGGTGGCGTCGGATGACCAGTTTGACGAGGGCAATGACCCCTATGGCGATCACACCTTTGGGGCGGTGACAGTCCGTGACCAGAAGCTGTTCTGGAAGATCGATCTTTACGACACGGACTACACGTATGGGTCCGACCGGCCGTTTGACACGTCAGTGACGCGCCGCGTTCTGACCATCATGTGCCCCAGCGAATACTGATCTCAATCCCAAACCGGAAAGGAGGTGAACACCATGAGCAATGAAATCTTGCAGCAACGTATCGCAGAAGCGTGGGCGCTAATCAGGAAGGGCGACAATTTCCACATCGCGCGCCGCTTCCTGATCCAACACGCAGCCATCTAAACGGCTCCGCTCTACCCCGGAAGGGGTAGGGCACCCTTAACACGATCTCAAACACTCAAACAAGGATTTGCCCCATGAGCAAAGTCGAAACATTCACCGCACCGGAAACCATCGAAACCGTATCCCTGTCCGATCTCTACCTGTCTGACATCAACCCACGACAGGAGGTTGGTGAGGAAGGTATTGCACTTCTGGCCGACAGTTTGGTTATGTGTGGCTTGATCCAGAACCTCAGCGGGTTGCGCGATACCGATGGCAAAGTCGCAATCGTTGCCGGTGGTCGCCGCCTACGGGCTCTGAACATCGCCGTGACTGAGCGCGCTGATCTGGCACAGGTTCCCGTTAAGGTCACGGACAATCCCTTCGTGGCTGAGCAATGGGCCAATGCGGAGAACACCGCCCGTGAAGAACTGGACCCTGTGGACGAGGTCCGTGCTTATGGCAAAATGGCCGAGAAATCTCTGTCTATTGCCAAGATCAGCAATGCGTTTGGCGTGACCGAATCCCATGTGCGCCGCCGCCTCGCGCTTGCCAGTCTGCCCGCCGCCGTTCTGGATGCGCTCAAAGCCGGTGAGATCAGCATGGGGCTGGCCAAGGCCATGACCGTCAGCACCGAAGAAGAGAAAATTCTGGAGGTTCTGGAACGGGCCAAAGAATGTCGGTGGTTCAGTGAGCATGATGTCAAACAGGCACTGACGTCGGAGGCTGTTAGCAGCACTAGCCGCAAGGCCGTATTTGTCGGGCAGAAGGCTTATGTTGAGGCGGGCGGCACCGTCACCGCTGATCTGTTTGCCGATGAAACCCTATTCAATGAAGGCGCGTTACTGGATCGTCTGTTTGCCGAGAAACTGGCGGTAGAAGCGGAAAAACTGCGCGACGCGGAAGGCTGGGACTGGGTGGACACCCATGAGGAAAGCTACATTCCCTATGGGTTCTCGGGTACGAAAGACATGCACCGTTTGGACATGGTGAGCCGGGACTTCACCGAAGGACAGGCCGAACGGTATGACGAACTTGCCGAACTCTATGAGGGTGAGGCTCTGGACGCGGATGGTGAAAAGGAGCTGGCCGCGCTTGAGGACTATACGGCGCCGTTCTATTCTGACGCGCAGCGCAAGCTGTCCGGCGTGTTTGTCTATGTCACCAACAATGGCGAGATCAAAACATCCCCGGCCTATGTCGCGGCGGAACATGTTCAGGCTGCCATTGAGGCTGGTGTTCTGGCCCCGGTCAAAGAACCGGAGATCAAGGAAGAACCAAAACCAGTTTATTCGCAGAAGTTCATCGACGACATGGTGGCGATCCGGCTGGCAGCGGTTCAAACGGCCCTGCTGGACAAGCCTGATTATGTGTTGAGCCTGTTTGCTTTCTTTGCCACCCCGGCCTCCGGTCTGAGCAGCAATCTGTTTGGGTTTGGCTATGGTGGTGCCGAGCGGAACACACCCGAGATCGATGACCAGTTCATCCTCGACCCGCGTCTTGGCGGAGAACGGGATGAAGCGGCACAGGCAGCCTATGACCAGTTCCACGAGATTGCCGCACAAGGCAGCGTGGAAGCGTTCAAAGCGTTTCGCGATCTGGGCAAGAAGACCCGCAATGGTGAGATCACGGGTTTTCTGGCCCGGCGGTTTCTGACCCAACGCCCGGAGTTCATGGCGGAGATCGAGGCTGAGATCGAGGCTGACATGCGCGCGATCTGGACCCCTTCGGCTGAAAACTGCTTCAAGCGTCTGAAAGGCTGGCAGCTGGATGATCTCTACAAAGACCTGCTGGACCTGCACATCGACGCCGACATGTTCAAAGCCTTCGCGAAATCCAAAAAGGGTGCCAAGAACGAGGCGCTGCACAAGCTCTTCAATGATCCAGAGCATCAAAAGGCACTGGGCGTGACCGAGGCACAGAAAGCCCGGATCGATGCATGGGTGCCGGATTGCTTCTGAAACTGGCAGGGCAGGGCGCAACGCGCCCTGCTTCTCAGCAATGATTTTTGATTTTAGTTCAATGGTATAGGTTGTTTTGACTTGAAAGGTTGTAGCCTGTAGGCTACATATAGGTATGATAGAAATTCGTAAGACGGACCTGTTCGACAAGTGGCTCAAGGGCCTGAAGGACCAAAGGGCGAGAGCCAGGATCTTGGTTCGCATCACGCGGTTGAGCCTGGGCAATCCCGGTGATGTGAAACCGGTTGGTGAAGGTGTGAGTGAACTGCGTATCTCCGAAGGGAAGGGGTATCGCGTTTACTATGTGTCGCGCGGTGACGTTTTGATCGTTTTGCTGTGCGGGGGAGACAAGTCATCCCAGCAAGCCGACATCAAAACCGCCAAGGCGATGGCAAGAGAGTTGGAGTGAAAAACATGGGTGTCAAAACAACGAAGTTTGAAGCGGCTGACTATCTGGACAGCCCGGAAGCCATTCAAGCCTATCTTGAAGCGGCTTTTGAAACCAGCGACACGGCGCTGATCGCGTCGGCACTTGGCGATGTTGCCAAGGCCAAAGGTATGTCGAGTGTGGCCGACAAATCTGGTCTGTCTCGGGAAAGCCTCTACCGCGCACTTAGCGAAAATGGCAATCCCGAGTTTGGCACGGTGCTGAAAGTGCTGAGCGCTGTGGGTGTGACGCTCACCCCGAAAATGCACGTGAATTAACCCACTTTAAAGGCTATCCACCATGTCCACCGATGCAGCTCCGTCTACGGTTGAAAAAGCCGCCCGCCGCGTCTGGAAATCCGCGCAGATGTTCGTCGGGTTTCATACAGACCAGAAGGGCAAGCCGCGCACACAGCCGAAGCTCTGGCCGCCAAAAAACGGGAGCGCGTCGATCCATGGTGATCCCAGCGCGCAGGAGGCCATCGTGGTCGTCAAAGCCGCTGATCCGGACGAGGTACAGGACGTGCAGATCAAGCTGCACCCAAACCGCATTGTTGTGCGCCGCGATGCAGATGCCTGGTGGCAGGGTGTCGCTGTAGATGAGCATACCGTGACGGTCCGAATGGCCGACAACACGATCATCGAAATCCGCCATGACGGATCGGTGAAGCGGCGCTCGGCAGAGGACGAAACCCATGTTGAAGCAGATGGCAGCATCTTCAAGTTCACGGAATTTGCCGAGGCGCATATGACGGGTGACGGGGTGGAAATGACCCGCCGCACAGAGGATCGCATTGCCACGATCACAGCTGACGGTGTTGTCGATCGCGCGCGCAAGCGTTAGCCTGTAAAGAATACCTCCAGATTTTCCTTTGGTTAAACTCGTGGCCCGCTTCGGTGGGCCTTTTTCTTGGCGTACTCATCACTGTATCTGCCCGTGCGCCGGTCTCGCCCCGCGACAGCGCTTGAGAGAGTTCTTGCGGATTACCGGGGCGTCCTACCGAACCCGCCAATCCAAATTGAGTCCGGCTGTTTACCTGATCCGCACAAGCACGGACCAGGGCCGGACCGTCCGGTCTTTGGCCTCCGCCAGTTGGATAGGGCGGTTTGCACCGTCCGTCATTCTTCATCCTTTGCGACGACGGTCATACCGACCCAGAAGGGCAACCCCCAACTTAGAACTGAGCGCCGCGCCTGTGTCGGATCGAGGTGATGTTGCCGCCATCAAAGACATCGTTTTGTTCAGATGTTCCGCGCGCAGCGATCCCAGAAAGCCTTGCCTTTCACCAGGTCTGACAGTTTCAAGTACGTTGCCGGAGAAGATCCTCGGCTGCGGTGTTTCTGAAGGGATGAACATAAGCGGGCAGTCGGGGAAGACGCGCGGCGCCCGGGCCGGGCGCCGCGCTTCAACAAGGAATGTCCCCTGCGCCTGCGGCGCATTCCGCGCGGATCAAATTCCCTGCTGACATCCCCTTGATGCCCGCTTTTCCCTTGTTCATCGAAACACGCCATAGCGAGGATCAAACAATGGCAACTCAAACTCTGAAACTGAGCGTCAAGACCGGTGAAAAAGAAGGCAAGACATTCTGGGATCGATGCGGGGTGCTCTTCGTCAATACCGATGAGACCGGCACCATCACCTCGATCCAGGTCAAGCACAGCATGTTCCCTGGCGTTGAGATGGTGGCCTTCCCGAAGCGCACCGATGACGATCCCGTCACCGAATGACGGGAGGGCAGGGCGGCGCAAGCCGCCCTTTCTTCTGCTCCGGCCGCAGGCCGGACCACATATGCGCCACAGGTGGCGCGCGGTCCTAAGACCGGGCAGGGGTGCCGACCTGCCCCAATGCGGCAGCAGACAACCCTGCCACACCCGCCGCGAAAGCGGCGGGACATTGAGCGCGCTGAGGCGCGCGGAAAATGCCATACTGACCTTGAACGTGCCGGTATGTGACGGGCGCTGTTCGGGCAGCTCCCGCTTTGCGTGATTGCCCTGCGCCGGTCCACCGGCACCCACGCCTGCTGGCTGGAAAAGGGGCAGGACCCTTTTCCCGGCGTGGAGATTGCCTCCAAGAGCAAAACTGTTCCGGGGGCAATTTGAGAAAATACGGATTTCTAAAATCACCCCCGGTTTCCTCTTGGAGAGTATGACAGGATAAGGTAGTTGTGTTACAAGTCATAAAAACAACCAGAGGTATACATTGAGCAAGCCCGGCGACACCACTGTCTTTTCCGTTCGATTGCCGTCAGATGCGTTGGTGCGTTTGGAGGAGGCCGTGCAGTCGCTTGGGGCCAAGAGCCGCAACCAGATCATCCAACGACTGATCTATCGTCTGATCGGGTATCTCGATCCTGACCCGGCCGTTGTCGATCTCTGGCAGACGCACTTGCGGCAGGTTCAGGGTGGATACACCAACCTCAATCAGCTCGCAAAATCGGCCAAACGCGGTTCGGTGATCTGGACCGATGACGACCGGCGCGATGTCGAAAACCTCCATCGTGCGATCATCCAGCACCGGCAAGACCTGAAGGCGCTGATCACCGCGGCCCGCCGAAACCGAGAGCCAGACTCCGCCATTCGCCGAATCTTGCGCGACGATGAGAGGACATCTGAAGCATGAACGTCGCGGCTCACAATTTGACGGCAGGGGACTTTCTGGAGCTAGCCTTCCGGGAAGCGCAGAAGGGTATCGATCGGTCCAAGCAGATCAGCCAGCAGCTGCAAACCGCCAAGCGCATGAAGTTCATGATCTCGCGGGCCTCATCCATCAAGGCGCGGCTTGGTGCTGTGGTTGGAAAGCCCGAGGCGGTTGTGAAACACGTCCGCAAAGGTGGGGTGAAAAAAGCGCATGAGCTGCGCCGCCAGATCAATTACCTGACCGTCAGGGCAGAGGGCGTGTTGGACATCCGCGACAATGGTGTGACCCCGCTCGATGCCGATCAGGTGAGTGATCTGATCGAGACCTGGGCCGAGGATTTCAACGGGAAAACCAACTATGGTTATACCCGTCACATGATCGTTTCTTTTCCCGAAGGCACCTATCCGGATGCCGCGCATGAGGCCGGTTTGGACTTCGCGGATCGCCTGTTTGGGAGCGGTGATTTTGGCGATACCTGGGACTATCTGACCGTGTTCCACAACGACACTGACAACCCCCATGTCCACATCGTTGTGAATAACCGAGGCGTGGAACATGGGCAGTGGTTGGCTATGGGTATGAGCAGCGACATGAACATCGACGTTCAGCGCTCTATCCAGGTTGAGGTTGCCGAAGGATACGGAATTGAGCTGACCGCAACGACCCGCCTTGAGCGCGGTTTGCGGCAGGAAGTTGAGACCGACACGTGGAAGGTTCAGGCCGGACTGTCTGTTGTTGAAAGCACTCCGGAGGTTGAAGTTACGGCCCGCGACATGGCCGGTGATGTGATGACACTCTCCATCGCAAGAATGTCGGATCTGTTTGATGAGCGCGCCAACGCTGTCAAAGACCGGATCGAAGAGTTTGCCATCCAACTCGTTGAAAGTGAGGAACCTATGGTATCGAGAATGGAACATCTGCTGGATCAAGCCCATCATTTTGATGATTACGGCGAGCCAGGAGACCCGTCTTATGTGTCGCCCGAAGTCATGAGCAACTTGCGGCGACACATCGAATTAGGCGGTTCTGAGGAAACAATCGCACCCGAGCTGAAGGCTCAGGTTGTTGCCCATATCAGCGACGTTCGGGACAACGAACAGAGCCATCCGTATCTGTCTGCCCTTGCTGATATTGTCGATGACAAGGCGTTCCAGTCGTCCGCTGATTATGCCCCGGCAGCACGCCGGTACGAGGTCTATATACAGGACACCTTGGGCAAGGGGGCCTATGAGGACTTCCAGACTCAGACCAAAGAATTGCTGCAATCCATCGACAAGATGGAAGGGCTGGCCCGTGAGGTTGACGACCCTCATCTGCGTGTCGCTATGGATATTCAAATTGGCGAGTTGAAGGGCGACGTTGCGGACCTGCGCACCAACGATCCGGACCTTCAAGCCTTCATCATCGAGGACCGCCGCTATTCAACGATGATGGGAATGGGCACTGCCGAAATGGATGTCTTGGATTATTCAGAGGCCGGCAAGTGGGCAGCGATCCGCAAAGAAGTCACCGACACGGCCAGCAGCTACGGCCTCGATGGCGAGGCGTTCGTTGCCCGCTTTGGCGATCATCAGAACGTCACCCTGGGTACAACAATGGGATGGCGCAGCGACGACATTTCGACCGCCGCGGCCCACTTCCAGGCGCAAGGATTACCCGACAGCCACGACCGCGCTGAGGCCGTTGTTGACGAGCTGCACCAGCTTGCGTCTTCCAGGATCATCGCAATCTCAGAAGAACTTTCAGACGTTCACGCCCACGCAACGCACCCGCTCTTGCAGGGGCGCGGTGACGATGACGGGCACAGCTTGTAAGGACTTTAACCGGTCTGCCTGATGCGCGCGCCAACGCCCCAGGCAGACCCATCACAGAGTTTTCCATCAACTCGCAAAGGAAAAACTATGGTTTCGCGTACAGACTATCTTTTGAACGAAGTCGAACACTTCGCACCCTATTCCAGATTTGATCAATCCGCCCCGCGTGAAGATCGCGTTTCAGAGCAGATCGACATCATCAGGAAAGAACAGCAGGCGATGGGCTTTGATCGTGCAGCCATCGCCTCAAACAGCTTCGACATCGAGGACCAGGCCAACCGCCGTGTTGACGAACATACTGCGCAACAAGATCTGGTCGAAGAATTCAAAATCGAATTTGAAGCTGCGGAGCGGTCAGGGGAGCCGGTTGATCTGAACGATATGCAGGCTTTGGTTTCTCAGCACATGAGTGATGCTCAGGAATACGATCTGTATCACCCTTACTATTCGTCCCTTGCGGATCTGAGTGGTGACAAGGATTTTCAGGAGTCCGACGACTACCAGTCGCCCGGTGATCGCTATGTTCAGTATATGCAATCCGCTTTGGGGGAGGCCATCTTTGAGAACTACGAGCAGCAGACCAAGGACATCGTGAACTCCATCGAGAACATGGAGGCTCTTGCACGAGAGGTCGAAGATCCACACTTGCGTGCCGCAATGGACGTTCAGATCGGGGAGTTGAAAGGCGATGTTGCCGAACTGCGCCCATATGACACCGACCTGCAGGCATACACTTTGGCTGATGACAGCTACACCACATCCATGAATGCGGCCGAGTTGGACAACCTGGACCCCACGGAAGCCGAAAAATGGCTGGCTGTGCGTGATGACATTGTGGCGACCGCGCACAGCTTCGGTCTCGACGGAAGCAAGTTCCTGGCCCGCTACAACGATCATGACAGCGTTTCAATCGGCACAACGGCGACTTGGAAAGACGCGGACATTTCCACCGCTGCCGCCCATTTCAACAGCCAAGGCGTTCCGGACAGCTACGAGCGCGCGGAGGCCGTTGTTGGTGAGCTGCACCAAGTTTCATCCAGCAAGATTGCCGCCGTGGTGCAAGAGATTGCCCATACCCGCGAACAGGCTACCCACGTCCATGAGTATGATGGACACAGTCTTTAACCACGGAGGACATGATAGATGATTGTTCGCGCCGGTGAATGTGTTGCCGGGAACAGCGAGACCACCGGGTTGGAGTAATGTGGGGTCTGTTCCGATTGGGACGGACTCTTGTCCTTGGACATTCCGGGCATTCGCTGCACCACGTTTGAATAGGCAAGAAGCGGACAAAACAGTCTTTCGCTGGGACTAAAGCAATGTCCGCTCATAGTTTAGTGATCGTGGTGACAGAGTTTATGATCGGCAAGAGACGCGAGCACATAGCAGTTCTCTGACACTCCTTCGTCATCACAGCCCTTCGAAATCCGAACCAGCTCTTTTTCAAGAGCCCGTAGTCGTTTGATCTTTGCTCTTACTTCGGAAAGTTGTGAGACGGCGATGTCCGTTGCGGCTTGGCATGAACGATCCGGGTGGCCTTGAAGCACAATCAATTCGGAGATCGCTTCAATTGAGAAACCAAGATCGCGTGCATGCTTGATGAAACTGAGACGCTCTAGCCCTGCCACATCGTAGCGCCGTTGGTTGCCTTCGGTGCGTTCTGGTGCGGCAAGCAGGCCCATTTCCTCATAGTAGCGGATAGTCGGAACTTTGACCTTCGTGCGCTTGGAAAGCTCCCCGATAGAAAACATGAAAATACCTCTTGAACCTCTAGTAACTAGAGACACTACACTATGGTCACGACAGATACAAAAAGGGCTTCCCAATGTCAGCATGTTGCGGACACAACGCCAAATTCGACGGCGTATCAGACGACTACAAAAGGAGGCTGTGGATTGTCATTGCTCTGAACGCGGTGATGTTCGTCGTCGAGATGACTGCCGGTCACTATGCAAAGTCTCAGGCACTTCAGGCCGACGCTCTAGACTTCCTTGGGGATGCTTTGACCTACGGTATCTCGCTGGCAGTGATCGGGGCTTCAATCCGTGCACGCACCAATGCCGCTCTGGCGAAAGGGGTGAGCTTGCTGCTGATGGGTCTTTGGGTGTTTGGATCGACCGTGTACCGGGTGTTCTATGTCGGAGTGCCGGAGGCCGAGATCATGGGCATCGTTGGCTTTTTCGCTCTTATGACCAATCTCGCAAGTGTTCTCTTGCTCGTCCGTTACAAGGACGGCGATGCAAATGTGCGCTCTGTCTGGCTATGTTCGCGTAATGACGCCATTGGCAATGTGGCCGTTATGTTTGCAGCTTTAGGCGTCTGGGGCACAGCTAGCGGTTGGCCTGACCTGATTGTTGCGGCGGTCATGGCAACGTTGTTTCTTTCCTCTGCTTTCCAGATCGTGCGCCAAGCGCTCGCCGAGCGTCGGGAAGTTGGCGAACATGAGCATGTTTGACGTGGATTATGACCTTTGATCTCGAATGATACGAAATCGGCTCAATTTAGTTGGAAATACCAAGGACTCTCGCCATGAACCTGAAACGCCGCCAAGTACTGACTTACGCCGCTGGCTTTGCCAGCACAGTACCATTTGCCGCGTTTGCGCAAGACACGCCTTCCGTCCGTGTTCTCAAGGATCCGAACTGCGGCTGTTGCCAGGTTTGGATCGACATCCTGCGGCAGGAAGGCTTTCGCATTACCGAGGAGCGCAGCTTTGGAACACAGCTTGTCCGCCACAAATTGGACAACGGCATTCCCGAAGAAATGATGTCCTGCCACACAGGCGAGATCGATGGCTATATGATCGAGGGGCATGTGCCGGTTGCAGACATTCGTCGTCTGCTGGAGGAGCAACCCAGTGCTGTTGGACTTGCTGTTCCTGGCATGCCCTACGGTTCCCCTGGGATGGGGCCGGAAGATCGTCGTGAGGCCTACGACGTGTTTTTGATCCTCAAGGACGGTAGCACCGAGGTGTTCAAGAGTTACGAAGCGGCCTGAGGCGACGTTCATCGAGCGGAAACAGTAAGGAGGAGAAGATGACGAAGCTTGGATTACGCACTCTTACCTTAAGCGTTCTGTCTATCACCATTGCTACAGTGGGTTGCGCACAACAACAACGAGGAGATTGGTGGGGTCACGGGCCAATGGGATCTAACCACATGAGGTCTGAGCACATGCGTGGTTGGGGGCACGGCAATATGGGGCCTGGCCAGCAGCAGCGCATGCAACGACATTGGACGTATATGAACGAGGACGTGCCCGCAGCCTACCGCGGGGCTCGGAGCACCATTCGTGCAACGCCCGAGAATGTTTCGGAGGGCAAGACGCTATATACGGAAAACTGCGCAAGCTGTCATGGAGCTGAGGGTTTGGGCGATGGTGAAGCCGGACGTTCGCTCGCGCCCTCTCCCGCTCTCCTACGATGGTTCGTTCAGATGCCGATGTCGGGGGACGAGTACCTTCTTTGGGCAATTTCCGAGGGCGGCGAACGCTTCGGAACAGACATGCCAGCCTTCAAGGAAGCGCTGAGCGAAGAAGACCTTTGGAAGATCATCGTTTATATGCGTGCGGGGTTCCCTTGATCTGTCGTCAATCTGTTGGTTTTTGATGAGTGTTTTTGCTGTCGATACTATGACGACAATTCTCAGCAGGCATAAAGCTGACAATGCGCCATTCTAGTAAGCTTCACGGAAGCGGACATATATGTAAGTCGCAGCACGAGCAGGTTAGGGCTCTCTCCTGCCGTTCTCTGCATATTGAAGTAAGGTCCGGTTCGGCCGCGTCCTGTTACCCCCGTCAAGTGAAGGCGCTACTTTCAGCCCGTTTGGCTTTCATTTTCTCCATCGCCATATCTTTCGCTGACCGACTTTTCCGCTTTGCGACCGTGCGCTGCGCATCAAATGCCGCCTGAAGTTCCTGGTCTTTTTCAGAAACCTCTCTGTCCGGGGCAGGGGCCGGTTTCGCATCAGCCACTGCCTTTGCCGTGTCCCTGGCTTGCTCTACAGCCAGATCGAGGTGTGTGCCTTTGATCTTCGGACTTTCGCCACCCAAGAACTGCATGAAATACGGATCTTCGAAGTATCGGATCTTGTTTGCAATCACCGGCATCTTGCCTTCGCGGATCAGCACAACCTCGTTTTCCGGCAGACGACCAACGTGCTCTGGCCGGAGCAGCCGAATGCCTTCTTCACGCTCTGATATGCTGCCCATTTCCATCTTGCCGAGTGCTCGAGACTTCGACTTGCTTATGACCGTTTTGTCCCCGATGGACCTGGACACATGTTCGCGTACTTCGGAATCCTCTGAGGCGGCAAACATCTGGGTTCCAGCGTTTGCCAGCATCGCCCGCACACCCTCGTGCCCATAAATGTCCTGTAGGCGCGACAGTGTTTGCGAAATCACCACGAGCCTGCCCCCGAACGATCGCATGGTGTCATAGGCTTCAACAACGCGCTCAAGATGGCCGAGGCGTTGGAACTCATCGAGCAGCATCAAAACCTTGAACGGCTCATCTTCGCCCGGCTCAACAGTTTCGATGGTGTTCACCAGATCGAGGAAGAACAGGCGAATGAGCGTCCGGAACTCTTTGACCTTTTTCCCTGGCACGGAAAAGTAGATCGAGCTGGGGCGCCGACGCAGATCTTCAAAGTTGATGTCATTGCCCTGCGTGGCTCTTGCTACCGACGGGTTGCGCCAGAGCTGCAGGCCGGAGTTCAACATAACCGAAATCGTTGACCGCAGGATTTTGGATTCTTCGGCTGCAAGATTCAGAAACTCATCTGCAGCTCGCGCATATCCAACTTCTTCAGCCATTTTCTCATAGTCCTTTTGCTTGGTCGTTTTGACCAGGCGCAGGACTTCGGAAATGTATGGCCGCTTTCTTTTGATCGCCAGCATCGCCATTGCGCAGAACATGCCTTCAACACCACCCATAAAGCCCTGCGCGGACGAGCTGGGCGTGTCGAACATCTGAGTTGCAACCTGAATCACTTCTTCCCATCGCCGGTCCAGATTGTCGGCACGTGCTGCGCGGCGCAGAGGGTTGTAGCTGTGGCTTTTGTCGGGGTTCTCGGGGTCGAACATAAAAACCTCATCGCCCATTGCTGCCCGACGCGCGCCGGTTGTCTGGAAAATCTCGCCCTTGATGTCCAGGACGACGCAAGACCCATTGAAACGCAGGACATTCGGGATCACAAAGCCGCTGGTTTTGCCCGAACCAGACGGGGCAATGAACATCGCGTGCGGCTTTTGGACACCGGGGCCGGGCTTATAGTAGATCGCGTTTTTGTCCTTTGGCTCACCAAATTTGGCAAACACGATTTCACTATCCAATTTGTCTTTGAGCTTCAGAACCGACGCATAGCCTTCCTGGACGAGCTGAGGGGCCTTTGCAAAGGTCGCATCACCGTATTTCGTTGAGGGACCACGCAGCGCAGCCGCCACAAATGCAAAGGTCAAAACACCCACTGCGACCACCGCCACCAGACCCATGATCTGCTGCGTCTCTGCAGGCTGTGCCATGAACTTCTCTGGGATCGCCCAGATGTCCAGCCCGCGAAAGCCTCTGGTGTTGATGTATTCGAGAGCCAGCCCGACCACCAACACCGCGCAAGCCGAGGTAGCGATAAAGCCCATTGTACCGGCGATCGCGACCTTCTTGCCCTTTGGGAGATCCTGAAACTCAGCCATCGGTCAGCTCGCGTTTGAAGAAGCACACGATGCCAAATTCAGCACGTGCGACACCAACCATTTCCCAACCGTCTTGCCCGAGCTTCGCAAACTTCTCGCCTGCATTTTCCTCTACCCGCATCAAGACATTACGATACTCAAATTTTTTCATTCTATTTCTCCTTCAGATAAGTTGATCAGCGGCCATCAGGGGTGGGAAGATCACTCCGTTGACCTTCCGTTCGTCACCGATTTTCTTCATGTGAACGATCATGTGAATGGTGGCCCGGATGTCATCGACCACTTCTGACTTTTGAACGGTCGGAGATCCGCGACGCACCATCTTGCTCATGCGTCCAATGGCATCAACGGGCGAGTTGGCGTGCATGGTACAGACTGATCCATCGTGGCCGGTGTTCACCAGCTCCAGGAACATATTCGCGTCGTCGCCCCGGATTTCCCCGCAAACCAGCCGATCAGGCCGGAGGCGAAGCGCCGATTCCAGTAGCTTTGTTGGTGATCGAGGGCCATCTTCTTCGGAACGGTCAGCAAGCAGATCGACAGAATTGGGTTGCTCGATGTCCAACTCGGCCACTTCTTCAATCGTCACGATCCGTTCGCCCGGATCGACGCGCTTCAGCATTGCATTGAGAACAGTGGTTTTGCCAGACGAGGTGCCCCCCGCAATGATCACGTTCCATTTGCTAAGCATTGAGAGGTCCGCCAGCTCGTCAAAGCTCATCGTGCCTGCTGCAAGGGCAGCACGGGCATTTTCAAGCGCGCTGTGATCGTTGCTTTCCGCCAACGCCGCCTCTTTGCAGGCGAAGCTGAACGCGCCCAGATCGACGGTTTTCAAGCGGAGGAGGCGGATCGCCACGGACCCCACGCCGGTTGTTGCTGGCGGAATCACGACCTGGACCCGCGCTTTGCCCTGCTGTGTTGGCACATTGGCCGTCGCAATGGGTTTCTTTTCTCCGAATGTCACATCACTGAAACCGGCCACGCAGCGCCCGATGTTTTCTACATCGTCTCTGTTCAGAGTGATGTCTGTCCTGGTCATGTGCGTTGTGCCCATTTCTTCGACCCAGACCGATCCGTCAGGATTCACAGAAATTTCGCTCAGGCTTTCATCGTGCAACAGATGCTCGATCTTGCCTGTATAGTATTCCAGAAGGCTATTATCGTTCCGCCCGCTCATCAGAAGCTATCGAACACAACGTCGCGCTGCAGGATCGCGTTGATACGACTGCCCTGATCTACAAAGATTGTTGGTGTAATGCGCAGGTATTCATCAAGCGCCGCCGCCGTGGCGTTCTGAAGGTTGGAACCCACTTGCGTTGCCAGATCAGTGCGAACCGAGTTGTTGCTATCGTTGTCAGACACCAGCGCGACAGGCGCTATGCCGATGATGGACAACAACGCAGCCGTGCCGAACCGCTTCCCAAAGTGTGTGTTCACCCTGCCGGTCGCACCAGTCCGGCCTTGACCGTCCGTACCAGCCGATCCGATCTGAGCTGACAGGCCGTCAGGCGTGATCACACGGCTCCAAACGATCATGATGCGTGTTTGCGCCAACGTCGTATCCGCTCGATACTCGCCATAGAGCTTCGATCCGCGCGGCAGAAGCAAACGAGTGCCGTCCATCGAGTAGACGCCACGTGTGATCGTCGCCACGACGCTACCGGGCAATTCCGAGCTGACCGCGCCACCGAACACAGCCGACAAGATCGTCCCTTGCGTTAGGGTGCGTGACGGGTCGTCAATAATCGAGGCCCCCACGATGGGGGGATATTCTTCGACCAGATTGTTTTGCCATGTCGTGTTTTGGTTTTCCTGGTAACCGCGCTGTTCTTCATGCAGGCGGGTGTCGTCTGGCTGGATTTGAACCGGCTGCGGCGCAGCAGAGTAGGGCTGGAATATCACCGGCTGCGATCCGCTGTTAATCGGCTCGTAGTTTTGCCCGGTGGCATTCTGCGCCATCGCGCTTGAGGCCAACGCGACCAGGGCGAGGGTGAGTGCTGTTCTGTTCATCGTCAGCTCCGTTAGTTTCTGCCGTATGGGTTTTCATCGAACACAATGCCGTCCGACTGGTTCTGCCGCTGGCGCATCTTCTTCAGTTCTTCGAGTCTGCGCCGCTCATCATCGGTCAGACCTTGCGCCTGAAGGTGGCTTACGCTGGCAAGTGCCCGGGCCTCCGCATCCGCGATGGCCTGGGCAAGTTCGGTCTGGAACTTCTTCTCGCGCTCATCATATCTGACCTGAAGGCGTTCATTGGTCAGGTTCAGCGTTGCGATTTCACCGTCTTTTTCTGACAGCGAAACTTTGGCGTCCGTCAGCTCGTCTTGCAGTTCGGAAATCCGGCCGTTCTGTTGCTCGATAGTTTTCAAGGCTTGTTTCAGCCCTTCGGACTCGACCCGCACAGACGCTGTCGCCGGTGTCGCGACAGCAATTGTCTCTGGCAGAGCTTGGGGTTTCGGTTCATCGACCTCTGGCCCACGTGCCGTCAAAAGCCCGTATCGCTCACCACCACTCTGTTGCAGAGCGTCGACACGAACTCCGGCGCGAGAGGTCTTGCTGTCTTCGCCCAACACAAACAGCGCGAAGCCCACGAATACTGTTCCGGCGACAGTAACCGTAATGAGCTTCTTGGGCTCAAACCTCTTCCTTACTCGTTGAGGCGGTTGCTCCGCTGCAATCCGCGCCGCAATTGTCTGCTCGCGGTTCATTATTTGCTGCCCCCCGGTTTAACTGTCTGTGAAGTGACGGGCCGACCGCTCACGCTTGCCTGCTGAAACGCGTCGCCATCGTTTCGAACACAGATCGAAGTGTCCTCGATGCGCAGTGTCCAAAGATCGGAAAGACCCTGCACCTGGATAATGCCGCGCTCTTTGACTGTGGTGTTCACCATCAGCTCGCGGCCATCAGGCAGGACACGGAAGATCCCCGGCAACTCTGCATCCTGCGGGATCTGCAAATAGGTGTGAACGCCATCATCCCACACGGCGGTGGGCGCGAAGTCAGCTTTGCCCGAGCGCGAGTAGTTTTGGTTCACAAACCGGCCTGTCGGTTTCGGTTCACTCCGAGCAACTGTGCCACGGCGCTTTGTAGTCCCGCCGCTGTTGTTTTTGTTATAGAACGTGACCCGAAACGGTACTCGTTTACGTTCGGCGGCACTCTCGGCCGGAACCAGATAGAAGTTGTATGTCCCGCGATTGGTCAGAACGGTCAGGTTTGAATCCGAGTTCAGGATTTCCGGTTTGAACGCAATAACGCGACCTTCCTGCAGGCGAGTGATCTGAAAACTCTCGGTGTCGCCCGCACCAATGCTGCGGACGGTTTCGCCCTGCGGAAAGTGAACATAGGTAATCAGGCGTTCACCTACAGGGATGCGGTACACTTGGTTCTCGACGTAATGGAAATGCGTGATGCGGTGATCCGCATTCTTTCCGTCTGGCGTCGGTGTGATTTCAGCGAGCAGTGGCGTAGAGAATGCCAGAACTGCTGCGGCGGTGGTCGCGAGTGTTTTTGACGTACGCAGCATCAGATGTTTCCCATGGCGTCTACGCGGTAGTTGGTGACGACGAAGCCGAAAGGATTTTCCAGAAGCTCATCCATCGACGTCACGATTTTTTCCTCAAACCCGTAGGTCACTGTGACCACGTAGCGGGCTGAGGCCGTTTCTTGGTTTGGCACGATCAGGGACTTGCGGATCTCGACCTGCACCGTCTCATCGTTGACCGGCGAGACGCCCAGAATTTCCGTCTGCACCTTTGTCTTGGGCGTATAGATTTCATCCGGATGGCTGTCGTTCGACCCATCCCACAGTTCGCGGTAAGACGTTTCGGCCAGCTCATTAGAACGACGCAGTACCGATTTCAGGCGCTCGTTGTTGTCCTGGACATCATAGGTTTCCCGGTCGCGCACATAATTTGCGACTTCACGGAAGGCCATCGCTTCAGATGGTTCCAGTTCTTCGACCTTTTCAGTCAGCAGCACCGGCAGCTTTGTGTCCGGATCAATGGAGAATGGCACCGCCCGGATTTCCTTCAAGGGAAGGAGCATCGCCCAGCCAATAATAGAGGCCACGCCCATTGCCATACCGACCATGCCGAATACTTGCCATTTGAAGGCATCGCGGCGTGCGCCCAGAAAGAGTTCTTTTTCGTGATCTGTCACGTGTGACATTTGCTCTGTACCTCGATTTATGAAGATTTATTGGCGCGAGCTTGTCGAATGCTCTGCCGGTAACGGTCAGCGGCGTAGCTCTGACGAGCTGCCCCATCCTGATTGCGGGCTCTGTGCGCTATGTCCCGACGCGCTTGCATTGCGCGAGACGCGCTGTCACGAACGCCAGTCCCGTCACGAGCTGCGGAAGCCATAGCGGCGGCAGTTTTCCCACCGGCAACAGCACCGCGCGCGCCATCGCTGGCAGTGCCCAATGCACTTCTTGCGGCTGCTACCGCGCCGGTTGCCACGGCAAGACCGGAGGATGCCGAAACTATCGCGCCAGACATGCCGCCAGCCAGTGACGGGATTTGCGTGAGCATGACGATAGCCACGATGCAGATTGCTAGAAAACGCCCGCTCGCTTCCATGTCATTAACATCAGACAAGGAACCAAGCTCCGAAGCGAAAAGCGCCTGAATAAGAGAAACGATGCCTGTCAGAACGACGATGACCATGATCAGGCCAACGGTCGTTTTCGCCCAGGCTGCGAAGATATTGGCTGTTGCCGAGCTGAGTAGCGTTGCGATGAAAACTGGCGCTAGACCCAGCAACACCGCCAGACCGCCTTTTGCGATGAGTGCCATGCCAGTGCCAAAGGCAACGATGACGGCCCCAACAACCCAGAGAATAGCCCCGGTGATGCTCAAGCCCCAAGTCGCGTTTTCAATGGCCTGCTGGCCCATCAAGAAACACTGAAGCGCAATCTCATCCAACGCTTGCCATACATTAGTGGTTCCAGTGAGTGCCCCGGCAATACTGTCCGGCAAGGTTTGGACGCCTTGATAGATTGGTTGGAAAAAGGACCAGCTCGACGCCATTCCGATGATTATCGTCGCCCGAATGATCCAGCCTACATAACCACCAAACCCAATTTCTCTGATCTGAAGTACGCCGTTGATCAGCATCGCTACAAAGATCAGCGCAGCAATAGCCCAGAGGGCGGATGCGAGATCCGCCGCAAGGCTGGTGTATGCTTGCTGAGAAAAGTTGCTGATTGCTGATTCAATCGAGCTGACGAAATCCTGAATCACGGCCCACAAGCCTCCTCAATTACAGGGCGCAGCGCTTCCAAGCGTTCTTGCTGCGTTGCTTTGAGCGATTTGAGTTCGCTGGATGGCTTTGACCAGAAATCGCCCTGGTCAGCGCCCACCAACTCGATTGCAGCTTCGCGGCTGAGGTTGCCGAGCGGGCATTCAGTGCTGAAAGCTTCATCGGATTTGCGCAGTCGGCATTGCTCAATGGCAAACTCATGAGCAGCGATCACTTGCTCATTCAGAATGGCATCGGTCCAGTTGCCGACGACATACTGTTGATCCGCGCCCTGACCAGCGTTAGCGAGCTGTTCAACTCCGTATTCCTTCAGGGGTTTTTTGAACGCTCGCACGCCCGAATAACCAAGACAGGTCCGATATTCCCCAAATGTCCAATCAACATTGGGGGGAAACGGCAGTCTGGCCTCAGCACTGGCCGACGACCCTAAAAGCGTCGCCGTCAGTGTGATCAGGGCGAAAGTGGTGCGGCTTTTCATTGGGTTTCTCCTCTTGCGTAATTGCTAAGCGTCTTTAGGTCCGCTGCGTTTGCAGCCAGATCTGTGCCCGACGCCAGAGCATTAGCAGAGGTTGTGCGCAAGATTTCAATTTCAACTTGCAAGAGTTTCAGGAGAACCGCCGTGTTGTAGTCGATGGCGTCCTTCAGATCTTCTTGCTGGCCGATTTCATCGCGCAGCTTTTCGGCATCTTCAGCGAGCTGACCGGCCATGTCATAGCCCTGTTCGCCCAGAGCGGACGCCATCAAGCCAGCGCCACCGCGCTCCGAGATAATGCGCCGGGCTGGCACGTCTGACGTGCTGAACTCTTTGAGGATGCCATTATTCAGACCCAGGCTGATCGATCGGCGCTCCATCGCGAGCCCGGCCACGCCCGGAAGATCACCAATCGTATCTTCGGTCGCGTCCAACGCGTATCCGAGCGTGTCAGCAGCGGTCGCCAGCTTCAAAAAGCTGCGGCTGTTGAACTCGTCCAAATCTGTTAGACCAGAAATGGCCTTGAAGGAGTTCTCCAGCATCGCGCGCTGCTGCTCGAGCTTCTCATATTGTTGTATCAGCTGTTCGTATTGGCGGACCATTTCTGCGACTTCGCGGGCCGAATTGGCGGCGTCCTGTGCAATGGCTGTGGCGTCGACGGTCGGAACACCTTGGGCTGCTGTAACGACGGGCAGGGCGGCCAGAACCGAAACAGCAATGGTTGTCCGCAATTTCTTTGCAATACTCATTAGACAAGCTCCAAGTTTTCAGGGGGGGTCATGCGCTCAAAGTCGCAGGCGCATTTGCTGCGATAGCCCGAATAGGTGCTGGTGCAGGCCGAGACGGCGGCCAGAACTACAAGGGCGATTACAAGGCGAGTTTTCATGTGATTTCCTTCCAGAAGATGGGGTTTTTTCGCCAGTCAGGATCAGGGAACGATTTTCCGTCTGATCCGCTCAGAACACGGAGAAGCGGGCCGAGAGCGCCGACATCGACATCGAGCCAAACACTCTCATCACCTTTCTTCATGAGCATTACGCGGTCGCCAAAATGCGCCCTCAGCGCGCCCAGCTCTGAATCGTTCAAGCCGATTGCCCTGTAATCCGCTTCATTGCCGGATCGAGAGGGGAACAAGAGCTGCGTGCTGGTGTTTTCCAGGATCGACTTACTTGCTGCCGACGACAGGAGGTGATCGGGGATCTGCGTCATCATCATCATCATGACGTTCAGCTTCCGATACGTGGTGTAGGCATTTATGAGGATGCCAGCGCCATAAGGGTTGCCAGCAATTACCCATGCTTCATCAATCACAAAGACAGTGGGTATCTTGGTGGCGCAGCGGCGTTCGATCTGGCGCATGACGTAGCTGATCCATGCCAGCCGCACCAATTCGTCATCCAGAACCTCGGAAATGTCGAAAACAAGATGACGGTCGCCAGCAGCAAACGGATCTGAGCCACCCTCGCCAAACATCCAGGACAAGCGGCCTTCGCCAGCCCATTCACTTGCACGCTTGTACAGGTTCTTGTCATCGTCAAAAGCTCTGAACCGTTCCACCAGTGAATCGAAGTTCTGAAGCGCAGGCGGCAAAGTGGCATTCGCTTGGCAAGCCCGCGTGATTTCATCCTTCTGATCGGTGGTCAGTGGTTCGTCATAGCTCAACAGGGCAATGACCCAATTGGCGAGCCAGCTTTGCCCAGCCTCATCCGTTTCCGTTTGAAACGGGTTCATGCCAGTGGGTTCGCCCACCCGGACGCGGGTGTACTGCGCACCGAGCGCCCGCATTGGAGCCTCCATTGCCCGGTCTTTGTCAAAAGCGATGATCCGCGCGCCCTGTGCAACCGCCATTGTTGCCAGCAGCATCGCGATCACAGTTTTACCCGAGCCGTTCGGTCCAAGAACGATCGTATGCCCGGAGGGCAGGTTTTCAGGGTCGTTACTGGTCTTGGGAAGGTGCAGCGAAACATCGTAGCTGTCCCCGTGCGTTGTCGGGAACGTCGCCAATGGCCCCGGCCAGGGTAGCTTTTCCGCATCCAACCCTTTGGGGCGCATGTGGAACGCAACCATATCCGCAAAGTTCTGGTCCGTGATCAGTTCTTCACGGGCGCGGAACGCGAAATTGCCGGGGTGCTGCGCGAAGTACACCGACCGCGCCGACATCGCTTCGCGTTTGACCGTGCCGCCCGAAATCTGGATTTCACCGATGATGTGTTTTTCGGCGGTTTTCAGATCTTCCTCGTTCCCAAACACGCAGATCGACAGGTGGTGCTTGCCGAGTGACATGGTGCCGGAGGCAATGCCGTCCGCCAGAATGGACAAGTCCTCTTCAAGCGACTTCGCTTTGTCGCCCGCCGAGCGCATTTGTCCCGACTTGCGGCGTTCCATTTCCTGCGCTTGGGCGCGGCTGATCGGCAGGAAGGATTGCGAAATCACAACATCAACCGGCAGGTCCAGCCCGTCGAAAATGCCGGGGAACGAAACCATCGGGTAATTCTTCAGGGAATACACACGGATGGAGCGTTCCTGATCGTCGCCTGTGACCAGTTTGCCGGTCTTGCCCTGAAACAGCACATCCTCTTGCGGCATGTTGAAGGCGATGGGTTCTGCAATGTTTGTGTGAATGATCGGCTGATACCGACCGTTCAACAGCATTCCATAATAACCGAGCCAATGCCCCTCGCTGAGCTTCAGCCGGCGCACACGGGCCTCGCCCAGCGTGCCCGCCAGTGTTGTGAACACACCGTCGAGCTGTTCCATCATTTCTCGGCGTTCCTCGTCTATCGTTCCAGACGACATGCCGAACATCTGTTTTGCCCGCTCATCCTGCCGCTTTTGGAGAATGGCGCTGATGATGATCTTGCGTTCTTTCAGCTCTGCATCGACGGACGCTGAGCGCATGGCCTGCGCCACTGCACCGGCAAAACCGGTTGGATCTGTGATGACATGACCAGTCTCAGCCGGGACGGTCAGTCGATGGATATAAAAAGCCACCTCATTAGGTGTTGTGCGCAACACACGCTCAAACCGTTCGGCCAGGAACTCGAACTCGTTTTCGTCCAGCGTGTTTGCGTTGACACCGGTGATTTCCGCAGCGGCGATAAGACCACCGTTGCGTGTGGAAATGACCTCATCATCCACGACATAGCCATACGGCAACATCTGAAAGAGGCTCATTTCATCCTTGCGCCAGCTCGGCTCGATCAACGAGCGGGCAAGGGTCCACATGCCTCGGGCAGCAGGCTTAGGCACTATAGTAATCTCCCCCATGATGCTGGCGGTTTTTGGTGCGCGGAGTTTTGGAAAGGGTTACAGACAGGACGCGGAAGAAAGCCGGTTCCCATTCGTAAAAGAGGCGAAGCACGGTGTAGAAAGCAAAACCCGCAATGATTGCTGGCGCTATTCCGAACATGAAGAACGAAAGCATGGTCATCCCGAGGATCACCAGCAGATAGATCACGGGTAGGCCGCCCCATTCTGCGGGACGGCTTAGGCCGCGAAAGACGGTATTTCGGCGCGGCATCGATCAGGCTCCGATGAATGTATCGGCAAGGCCAATGACGGCACCCACAACAATCGCGACCACTGGACCCTTCAGCGAGCCCCAACCGAACACATAGGCAAGACAGCCCCAGATGAAGCCGACAGCGGCAAGGCTGACGCCAACAACCTTGGAGTCGGCCAGCGTTTCGTTGATAAAATCGCCAATGGCATCTTGCAGCCAGCCAGCGGAGGCGGGAGCTGCACTGACGATAATCATTGCCAGCGCGAAGAACGCGGTCTGTTGGATGAAGTGGGTTCTTTTCATGAGGAAGTGCTCACTTTGCTTAGGATGATCCGCACGTAGTTGCGGGTTTCGGTGAAGGGGGGGACGCCGCCGTATTCGACGACGCGGTGAGGCCCGGCGTTGTAGGCGGCAAGCGCCAGCTTCCAGGTTCCGAACTCGCGGTACTGCGCCGCCAAATAGCGGGCACCACCGTCGAGGTTTTCTGCAGGGTTCTTTGGGTTCACGCCCAGGTCTTTCGCCGTTCCGGGCATGAGCTGTGCGAAGCCATAGGCACCCTTGGGCGACAGAGCATCAGCCTGATACCGGCTTTCCTGCCAGACCAGCGCCATGAACAACTCTGCCGGAATGTCATGGCGTTCCGCCGCTGCGTGGATTTCTTTAACGATCCGCTCCTGCGACCAGCCGCCCGAGGATCTGCGAGGCCGCGGTGCCTTGCCCGCAATCTCGATCTTTTTCTGTGGCTTGGCCTTCGGAGCTTCCGGTTTTTCATCGAGAGTGTACTCGCGCATCCGGATTGGACAGACGATGCCATTAACGATTTCTGCCCGCGCACCGTTCAGATACACGCTGCCGTCCGGTTCGTATTCGATGACCTGTGCACTGGCATCCGTTCCCAAAGTCGCCGTCAAGAATGCCAACAACGGCCAAACGGCGTTGATCCGACATCTGTTTTCGGTGAAGCTTTTGATGGAGCTGGTCACTAATTTGTCCTCCAAATTAGGTCAGTAGTTTTTACATAATTACTATTATGGGGTTCGACATCAGGTCATCTGGGCCGTGGGAAAAGGGTGCCGGGACACAACACGGAACCTTCAGAGGCGCCGCAAAAAACCAATGTCTGGTTCGGATCTCTTAGTCGGATGGCCTAGCTGAAACGTTCGGATGTCCCGCTCGCCCAAATCGTCAGACAGCGCTAAGCGGTCGGAGGTGCAGGCACGTTGTCCAGGGTCGCACCCATTGACTCTGGCGCGGTGCTGTCCGATCTAAGATCGGCATCTAGGGTTACTGTTTTTACCATAGTACAGTTCTCTCTTGATGTTTGAGGAATGCCCGGATGGATTTGGGGCGTTTCTTGTCCTGTCGGTTGTTGGCGCAATCGACAGGACCGCTCACTGCTCGGTGGTTTTGTTCCATTTTCTGCAAGTCGTCGCTCAGTCCTTTCGTCTAGCCGCACCAGGACCCGCGTTTGCCGCCCGAATAGGGTCGCGCGAGACCTTCGGATATCAGAGTTTTCCCTATCTCCTGACCACCTGAACGTCCGACCGCGAGGAAACGGTCATGCACGTCCAGGTCTGGTTGGATAACCAATTCTATCTGCCCACTGGTCTGAATGATCTCCGTCAGGCGGTCTTTGGCTTTCAGACCCAAAGCTCTCTCGGCCTCACATTGTGCGCGGAAGGTCTCAGGAGTGTCGAAACCGATGAGGCGGTAGCGGTCATCACCGTGGTCGATGGTGTCACCATCAACGGCAATCACCTCGGATGCGCTCAGGGTTATTGTTTGTTTTGATGGTTCAATCCAGACCGCAACAAAAAACAAAGACGCGAGTGTAGCGCTGAGAAACAAGAGCCGTTTCATGCGCCCTGCCCCAGCATTTTGATGAGCCGGGTTCTCGAACGTGACCGATCAGGTTTTGGATTTCGCGTCCAGGGCCTGAGCTGCTTCGAGACCCTCTGGGGTAATCGACTCGATCGTATAGTCTGATTTGACGCAGAGAATGCGCCCATCACCAAATTCCTGATGATGCTTGAAGAGGCCCGGCCAAAGATCGAACTCTCTGGGCTCAGCGCCCGCTCGAGAGATCTTCGACTTGCACAAGGCCCCGACATAGTTCGGCGAGCTGTAAATGCAGTGGTACTTAGGTCGTCCAAGGGAAGCGAGTCCGATAAATTCGTAGCGGCAT
The DNA here is from genome assembly GCF_056533885.1 of Ruegeria sp. F12. Classification (NCBI taxonomy): domain Bacteria; kingdom Pseudomonadati; phylum Pseudomonadota; class Alphaproteobacteria; order Rhodobacterales; family Roseobacteraceae; genus Ruegeria; species Ruegeria sp. F12. The sequence goes on from NZ_JBQFOV010000014.1 coordinate 97,206, forward strand.
GTAAAGGGAACCTGATCCTCTTTCAGGCCCCGGACCATCTCGATGGTTACCACAGTGTATTGTCTCTTGTTGTCCGCCATGACGACCCCCTATGGGCCGTCTTCTACATCCAAAAGTTGTGGACTAAAACACAATCTACGTCAATATAAGAAAACCCGCCAATATACGATATTGGATTGTCAGAAATATATTGGCCGGATATTGCTTAGGCGATTCGCAAGCAGGAGAGACCATCTTGAAACACTCAAAATCCGGAAATCGAACTCGCGCGAAGGCCCTTGCAGTTGCACTCGCTGCACTGCCAGCCACGCAGGCTCGTGCCTATCCAATTGACTGTGCCATATTCCTTTGCCTCGCCGGGGGTTGGCCAAGTTCGGCTGATTGCGTCGCAGCCAAGGCGGAGTTCATTCGGCGCATCACACCCTACCCGGTCGAACCGCCGCTTCAACTCTGGCGCTGTCCGATGAATACGTCACACAGCCCCTCGGACTTGGGTCCTATGGAACGGTTGGAAGCCATCAAGCGCACCAGTGCTAGCCCAGTTCCAGAGCTTCCATCGGATGACACCGCTAAGCCAATACTGGTAGACGCAGCGATCTCGATAGGAAGGATCGATGCACATCACGGCCAATACGGTGACGGTTTCCAAGCCACCCCGATCAGCGTCGATCTTTCTTCTTCCGATTTCGACGTTGTGAGATCCATCAGGGTTTGGGATGTGCGCCACTACAGCTATCGCCGTCGTTCAAGGGAGGGAGATTGCGAGCGTTCGCTTGATCTTGTGGTTGGCACCTACGACGATAATACGAATTTTCGCTGGTCCGAGCGCGCTCCTGCCCCAATCCCTTACTGGCTGCCACTGGGCAATCGCTGTGAACCTCCCAGCTACTTCCGCGGCGTTGGCGTCGAGTGGACCGACACATTCGGGTTCAGCGACTACGAACTCATCCGATATTGAGGTGCTGACCTGCGGTACAACGCGTTGCTCCTGGCTATGCCACCAAAAATCGCCAGCTGCATTTTTAAACCAGGCCGATTGGCCCGGAGGAAAAACTTAATCCCAGAAACAAAAACCCCCGCAAGGCGGGGCCTCAGCGGGGATCTTCTTAAGTCACGTTTGATCACCTGATTTATAGGAAACTCCAAAATTACTGACAAGGACAAACGCATCTGTGCGAACGGTTTTTCTGTGTTTATTTGCTGAGGTTCAACCTGCCTTGCTTCCCCAAAGAGAAGCAGACTATGAGACCCCTTAACCATACCGAACACCCTGCCCCGCTAAGCTGCGATGCCAATACTGACCTTTGCCAAGGGAAGCCAATACGATGAGCTTTCGGCAGATCGCATCCGTCCATCACCACGAAAATATACGCTTCCACAACGGCCTTCCCGAGGGTTGGAATCGAGACAGGTTTCGGCAGCTCTGCGTGGGATATGCGCAGATCAGAGGCGCATCAGCCCATTGTATTCGCACCTTAGAGATCATCATCGATATGATTACGCCATGTGCTTTTCGAGACCCGTCTCAGGAACCCTTTTGCTACGCGCGCCAGGAAACCCTCATTGCCGGTCGAGGCGTGACAGATCGGACAATCCACAATCACGAACGAGAACTGGAAATGATTGGCCTGCTCGAACGCAGGCTTGGTGCAAATGGGGCGCGTTGTAAGCGCAAGGGGCTCGGCCTCTTTCTGACCCCTGCCCTAAACCTCATTTCAGAGATGCGCGACGCAGACGAGCAAAGCAAAGCCGAGAAGAAAGAACATGACGAGCTGCGCGGGGATCGATCACGGCTTTACCGACATGTGAAACACAGCTTGGCAGTGTTTGCCTCGCTCCCCTGCAGTCCTGAAGGCCTGGAAGACATGATGGGGGAACTTCGATCCTGGCCGCGTGCCGACAAGCTGAAATACATGTCGCTGGATGGGCTCAGATCACATGTTCAGGCAGCTCACGATCTTTGGAAGCGGATCGAAATATATGTTAAAAAACCCGGTGAATTTTCGGGTGAACCCGAAGCCTGTTTCGGGTGCCATATACAAGACCAAATTGAAGAAGAAATTCTGTCTTGTAACGCCGATGGCGAAGTTACAATGCCCTCGGCTGAAGCCTCGGAACCAGATTGTTCTGGCTCCGGGCCTTACGGCCCTCCGCATTGCTTAGAAAGCAATCATCCGACAGATACGGCATCAAGCAAGGCCCAAAAACTACCGCAGGTGAATAACCGCATCCTATATGAACTGGCCTCACCCGAGCTGCGTATGCATATCGATATCGCCGGTGGCGGAGATCAGAATTCCAGCCCGTCGCTCTACGCGATTGAGACCGGCGTTTCGGCGCGATTGTCGGAGATCGGCGCCAATGCCTCCGCATGGCATACGGCGATTGACCGTTTGACCGTGATGGGTGCAATCCTGGCCGGGTTGATCATAGACGCGAGGCTGAGTGATCCGCGCCTGCCGCCCGTGGTTAATCCGGGCGGATACCTTCGCGGTATGGTGCGCGCAGATGAGCGCGGGGAGTTGAACCTGATTTCCAGTTTCATGGGTTTGTTGGCACGAAGAGCCCGGGAGGAGGAAGACGGGTTTCCGCAAGACCCCAAGAAGCGGATTTAACCGTGTCGGGTTGCGCGCTGCCAGCTTCTCCAATTCATGTGTCTCATCGGCAGGTTTTTGCTCTGTTTCCGCCTCCAGAACAGAAGCGTATTCAAATCTGTGATTGGCTACGGGAAATCCCGAGTGGTTTGTTCAGCTTTAGGTTGCTAATCGGCCTCGACGGCAACGCGGAACAGGAAGACGGTCTATGAAAATCGCGGACATTGGCAATTCTGAACTGGATTTCAGACAGACCGGGGAGGCGCGCCTTCAGGAAATTTGTTCCAGGTTTGAGCTGGAGAATGCGTCCTACGCCCATATCGACAAGCATCACAACGTTGTCCACGGTTGCACCACGTTCCCGGCCGAATGGGTCAGGCATTACGTCGACAACGACCTGGTTCTGATTGATCCCCTTATTCGATTTGGCGCCGCAATGATTGCCCCGATTGATTGGGCTGTGTTTGATGATCAGCGTGAACACGCACCGCTATTCGATGCAGCGAGAAAATTTGGTGTGGGTCAGCACGGACTATCCATTCCGGTTATCAATCCGTTTGGGGAGCGTGGCGTCTTTACGGTTACCTCCAACCTGCGCCGTTCCGACTGGGACGCCTTGGTCGGGAGTATGCTCCCTGCCCTTCGCCACGAAGCGCAGGTCCTGCATCTACTCGCGCTCGATGTGATTGATACGGTTTTCAACTTTCCTACGGATGCGTTGTCCGATCAGGAGATGGATGTTCTGAAGATGCTCGCATCAGGATTGATCCCATCCGTAGTTGCTGGCCAGACGGGGCTCTCCTCCAGAATGGTGCATGCTTTGACGTCTTCGATCGTCACAAAACTCAAGTGCCGGACAACGGAACAAGCAGTGGCGAGAGCTGTCAGCACAGGTATTCTTAAATGGACCGATTTCTTTGCCGACCCGGTCGCCGAACTTGCGGATGTTGAAGGACAGACCCTTTGCGGCGGGATCGTGCGTTGGTCTGGAAGATCACACGAGTTGATCACCTTTGAAGATGGTCGAACGGTGCGGAACTTGGATAGCTTTCAGGCGGTTCAGGTCCAGGAAATTGCCAAAGACTTCAATCTGGATGCTGAAAGGATCCTCGAAGAACTTGGGCCCAACCGGGATCAATGCGTGTGGATCAGGCATCTCTGAGTTCGGCCCACGTGCACCGCTTGATTTGCAAAATTGTGAGCAGGGGCAAGTTTCACATAATTTCGCTTCTGCGTTTTTGGTTTGAAGCAGGGGGTGTGTGCTATTTCCAAGTGCGACTTCTGTTAGAAACCAATGGGTTATCTAATGAGGAGAAAATGGCACAGGCGCAGTGTATTCGCAACTCGGCATTTAGAAACGGCGTAGGATTGAGCGCTGGAGGCATGCGAAGGTCCCTGTTCGAGAGATGGCACATGTGTTGAAACGCTCGAAGGCAACTATCCATCGCGAGATCAAATAAACGTCTTCTCAGAACCCTGTCATCTGAACGCGATGGTTACTACGGCGCGTCTGCGCACCGGAAAGCTGCAGATCGGTGATGGGACACCTCATGTCCTACTTCTCACCTGTTGGAGCATGAGACTTGCGGTCTGGCGACGGCAGAATTACGCGAGTTGATGTCGGAAAAGGATACAAATAACGTCCTTTATTGGACTCGTCGGCGGTGTTCATTCGTCCTGTCATCAATTTGCTTGCCCATAAGCATGTCATCCCACCGATGCTCGGCGCTGGTGGGATTGGGTTCTCAATCCAGACCTATATCCGTTTATCCGTTCGTCGAAACAGCGAGTGTGGCGTTGGCCGTGAAAGCTCTAGTAATAGCTTCTGCCCCCATCAACGTAGCGCTAAGGCAAATCCGCAATCGTTGTCTATTCGGAACCTGTCCCTCTATGAGTAGATTTCGATTGGCGTCCCGTCTTTGACCATAGCGTAGATCTCTTCAATCTCCTGATCTGTGACAGCGACGCACCCTGCAGTCCAGTCACGCTTGTTCGTGGGATCAATTCCAGGGCGAGGGCCGCCATGGATAAAAATATCACCGCCCGGAGAACGACCCCGAGCTCGGGCAAACGCAGAATCCGCCTCGTTCGGATAAGAGATTCCGATTGAAAGATGGAAAAGGCTCTCGGGATTGCGACGGTCAATTACATAGGAGCCTTCAGGTGTTCGCCCGTCTCCTTCGAATTGCTTGTGACCTTCGGGGGCAAATCCGAGTCCAATTGGAAAAGCCCGCAAGACACGCTCACTACCATCGAGGATAAGTAGGCGCTGCGCTTTGTATAGCCGAAGCCGAGTCACAACCGGCCCATTGTAAGTACGGAACTTGCTTGCACAGCCGGACAAAAAGGCGGCTATGAAGCCAGAGAGAAACAGACGTCTTTTCATTGGAACTGCTCGGCTCATTTTGATTTTTTCAAAAAAATATCACTAAAGGCCAGTTGAACAAAGGTATATTGGATCTCGCTAGGACAGGAACCGAAAACAAAGTGATCAGTTGTGGCCACCTCGTCAGAAGTGCAATGAGTAACTCTATGATTTCGACATATGTTATTCTTAAGCAATCTTTCAGTTTTCGCCTATTCAGTACGGAGATCGCTGCTGTAGTCAGGTTTTTTGCCGCTGGAAATCTTGACGCCGATTACTAAGTGAGCCAGATCATCTACCGAATTGGATTCTTGTTCTAAGGACTCGTTCACTACGTCTGCACCTGTATCGATTTTCAGGTACCCACGTAGTTTCGCGCCGGGCCACCCACCCTCAGATAGCGTCACTGTCTAGCTGCAACTTAGGACAATCTCTGTCTATGTGAAATTAGATCTACCAAATTTCGCAACCATATTTGAGGCTCTTTTTGTTTCTACTTTGCTTCATCGGCCCGCCCAACGAACCGTTCAAACACTGCAAGAGTTTCTTCGCTTACATGATGCTCAATACCTTCAGCGTCATGCTCTGCCACTTCTGGTGAAACGCCCAAGGCGATCAGGAACTCCACGACAATCCGGTGACGCCTTCTACAAGCTTCCGCCAATTGACGCCCGGCATCGGTCAGCTGAAGTGAGCGGTAGGGTATTTGCTCAATGAAACCCTCTCGTTTCAAACGAGCCAAATTCTTGGAAACCGTAGGTTGGGTCACGCCCAATCGCTCGGCTATTTCGACCGGGCGCGCCGTGCCATTCTGATGGATCAGCTCCGCGATAAGTTCAACGTAGTCTTCAACCATTTCGCTTTGGTGGGCCTGTCGCACAGCCTCAAACCCACTCGCCTGGGTATCAATGCTACGATCTGAATTTACCGGTTTTGTTTCGGTCATCGGCTCACGATTACGTCGCTGGTCTAGTCTCCAGTGTATGCACCTGAAAGCCGAGCTTGACAATGAGCATGCCTTCATCATTAAATTAGACAAGGCTAACTTTGATAGACAGTGCTATGAAACACCTGATAGCGTCCACACTACTTTGCGCATTGCCCGTGATCGCGGATGCCACGGCGATTGAAGAATCTCCTTGGGCTCCGCGCGCTGCCGCGTATCGACTGACCTTGTTCATGGGAAATCTAACCCCGGTTCCCTGGGATGAAATTGAGAGGAGTTGGACTTCGCCCGCACCTGGCAGTGACATTCAGGTCGCTCCCTTGTCACGCGTCTCCGGCAACGAAGCGATTGCGATCAACCAAGCTATGAAAGCCGAAGATCGGCAGGCGCTGTTTGAAGCAAGCACAACTGCCATTGCTGAGGGAATTCTGCGCCATTTGGATGTCGCAAAGACCGCGCTGGGTCAGCCTGAAGCGGCACGCGAGGTCGCGCAAGCGGCTGCTCTGTTCCGCGCATTCGAGGATGGTATCAAGGCTGCAGACACGTCGGCGTCTCGCGATCTGGGCCGGGCATGGTTGGTTCTGAACTCCACCCTTGGCAGCGCAGGAGTACTGGGCAATGGCGCACAAACAGTGGATGTCGACCAATTTGCAGAAGCTCAGGCCACTATTGTTGCCTATATTCGTGCCAACTATCTGCCATCCGAGTATGCCCAACGCGACAAGTTAACACCGCTGCCTGAAACAGTAGTTCTTTCAGGCGAACAAATCACAATGCCCGCCACGCTGCCGCCAGGGTCGAACATCGGAGATCAGGCGCAGCTGCCGCGGCTGGTTCTTCAGTTTGAAGAGGCGGGTGAGGATGAGGCCAATCTACCGCTGGTGGCCTATGGAGATATGCTGTTCGACAGCCCTGAAATCTTCGGCGGCCCGGCGCGCGAGTTGGGCATCGCCTGCTCGACCTGCCACAACCGCTCCGACGTGAACCGGGATTTCTTCATTCCGGGCCTTTCATCCCATCCAGGTGGGATGGATGTGGACGGTTCGTTCTTCAATCCAATGTTCAATGACCGGACCGATGATCACTTGGACACGCCTTCCATGCGTGGCATCCGCTTTACCGCACCTTATGGCCGCGACGGGCGCGAACCAAGCCTGCGCCGGTTCATCCGAAATGTGATTGTGACCGAGTTCGCGGGAAAGGAACCAACGCCGTTCCAGCTGGATGCGCTGGAAGCCTATGTCAAACAGTTCGACTTCCTTCCCAACCCAAAGATCGACCGGTACGGCAAGCTGACCGATCTGGCTTCGGACGACGCCAAGCGCGGAGAGGTGCTGTTCAACACCAAATTTGCCGGACTTGGTGACAAATCCTGCGCTTCGTGTCACACGCCTGACCGTCAGTTCCGCGATGGTCTGACCTACGACATGGGCAGCGCTGAACCACCATTCCCCGGGGGCACGGCTACGGCGTTCGAAACCCCGACACTGCTCAACGTCAATTTCACTGCACCTTACATGCATGACGGATCGCTGCCGACGCTGGCCAGCGTTGTTGACTGGTTCAATGACACCAAGAATTTGGGGTTGGACGAAGCACAGCGCGCAGACCTGACTGCCTATGTCGAAGCCGTTGGCGACGGTGAAGACCCCTATCAAGTATTCGAAGGCCGTGACAGCGTATTCCGCTTGTCCTGGGAAGAACTGACAACATTCGCCAGCACGCTCGATACCCTGCTGCCTATGCAGGATGCTGAAAACATAGCGGTTCTGATCGACACGGTAGCTCCTGATCTGGCGACGGATGCCAGTGTCATGGTCAATCAGAACGCCAAGCCCGAAATCTACGAATTCGCTGCCATCCTGCGAGCGGTTGGCGATGCCAGCGCCGAAGGAAACTGGACCGAAGCCACCCGCCAATGGGAGCTGTTCAAGGCCATGCAGGCCGAAATTGACGAGAGGATGTTCTGATGCTGTCGCGCCGCAATTTTCTGGTCGCTGCAGCCGCATCTGTAGCCCTGCCCGTAATGGCCGCAACTGATCAGGGGCTGAAGCTGGCCTTCATCCCGCAGGAGAACCCCGAAAAGCTGTTGGGTGATATCAACATCATCACAGGCTGGCTTTCCGAGCAGATGGGTGTTCCGGTCACGGGGTTTGTGACGTTTGACCACGCAGCCGCCGTCGAGGCGCTGCGCAACGGTGATGCCGATATCTCGTTCATGGGAGCGTTGCCCTTTGTGTTGGCCGAGGACCAGATCGGTGCCGTACCGCTCTTGTCCGAGGTTTATCGCGGGCAACCCAGCTATTCGGGCCGCGTCTTCGTGCGACGTGACAGCGGTATCGAAACGCTGGCCGATCTCCGGGGACGTGACATTGCCTTTTCCGATCCGGTCTCGGAATCCGGTTACATCTATCCGCTTGATCTGTTTGTGCGCGCCGGGCTGTTCTCGGGCACAGGCGATGCTGACAGTTTTTTCGGGCAGAAGTTCTTTGCCGGTGGTTATCAGCAAGCGATGCAGGCCATGGCCAACGGACTGGTCGATGCGGCAGGCGCAAGCCAGTATGCCGATCTCTATCTGACACCGGATCAGCAGGCCGAGGTCAAGGTGCTGGCGGAATCAGAACAAATTCCCAGCCACGCAATCATCGCCCGCCCTGACCTGGACGCTGGGCTGCAGGCGAAGTTCATTGAAACCATGCTGCGCCTCAACGAGAGTGAGAACCGTCACCTGCTCACCTACCTCTATGGCCCGGACGGCTATCTCCCTGCTGATCCATCGGTTTACGAAGGCGTACGCGAGACTGCGCGGCGGTATGGGTTTCTGAAATGAACCCTGTGATTTCACTCAACGCGGTATCGCAGCACTTTGCCAGTGCGGCAGCTCTTGCAGATGTTTCACTGTCGGTGCAGCCGGGTGAAAGTGTCGCGCTACTCGGTCCTTCGGGTGCGGGCAAATCAACGTTGCTGGCGTTGTTGGATGGTCGTTCGAGCGGTTGGCAGGGCGAGGCCCAGGTGCTGGGCAAGTCACTTTTGGCAACAGGAATTCCATCCCGCGAGGACCGTGCCAATATCGGCTTTGTCTTCCAGGAATTCGCATTGGTTGATCGGCAGAGTGTCTATCAGAATGTGATGAACGGTCGGATGGGCCGGATGAATATCTGGTCCTCACTCTGGGGGCGGTTCCGGGAAGAGGACCATATGTGCGTGACACGGGCGCTTCAGGATACGGGGCTGTCCGATCTGGCAAGCCGCCGTGCCGATCAGTTGTCGGGTGGACAACGGCAGCGCGTTGCGATTGCCAGATGTCTGGCACAAGAACCCGAGTTGATCCTTGCGGATGAGCCCGTCAGCAATTTGGACCCTGCTCACGCAGAACGCATTCTGAGCCTGATCACCAGCTCTGCACGTAGCCGCGAAATCGGCGTCATTTTCAGCTCGCATCAGCCCGACCTGTCACGCCGCTTTGCTGAGCGCATCATAGGCCTGCGAGATGGCGTGGTATTGTTCGACAAACCGTCGGCTCAGTTGACCAGCGGGGACATCGATGAACTGTATCACGGTGCCGGTGTCACATCGGGGCTGCGTGTAGTCAGTTGATGGGTCGATCCGTCATTTGGGTCATGCTGGTGCTGGCGATCCTGTGGTCGCTGACCAGCGGAGATATGGGATTGGGCAAGCTGCCAGGCGCGGGACCCCGTCTGGCAGAGTTTTTGGGGCGTATGATCCCACCTGACCTGTCCGTTTGGCGCGAGGTTCTGACCGGGCTGGCGGAGACTCTGAGGATCGCCATTCTGGGAACATTGTTCGCCGTGATCCTGTCGGTGGGACTGGCCGTTTTGGCCTCTGAAACTATGGTACCACCAGCGATCTGGCGTCCCGTCCGTGCCTTGCTTGCGGTTATCCGGTCGATCCCGCTGATCCTGGTCGCTATGCTAATGGTGGGCGCTGTTGGGTTGGGTCCGCTTCCCGGTATACTGGCAATCACATTTCACGCGACCGGCATGTTGGCAAAGTTCTATGCAGAAGCCATCGACAATGTTGCCACCGCTCCTGTGGCGGCGCTTGAAAGCGCAGGGGCCAACAGAATTCAACAGTTGCGTTGGGCAATCTGGCCGCAGATGGCGCCTGTGATCATGCGCGATACCGTATTTCGGTTTGAGCTAAATCTGCGCGAAAGCCTGATACTGGGCATTGTCGGTGCAGGTGGCATTGGGTTGTATGTGCAAACCTATGTACGGTCGTTTCAGTATGAAAAGGCTGCGACCGTGACGTTGGCAATCATTGTTCTGGTTTTATTGTCAGAGGCGCTGAATATGGCCTTGCAAAAACGGTTCAACTAAGCCGGAATTTCCCAATTCTCTAAAGAAAAGGCTCGTGTCTTTCCTTTTCTTCCATCGCGGTTGAAGGTTGGATGCTTCGCTTGAAACCGGGCCGGTGTAGCCTGCTACACACGCCCTCGCGCTGGTTTGTTAAGGCCTCAAGCTTGCTAGATTGAAAATCGCCTGCGTTGAGGAAAATTCTTGGTGCCAATCTAGCGTTCAAACGGATTCACCGGAGTTGCCATGGGAATGTGTTGCCGAAACATTTGCCACCAGCCTGCCAGTGCGTAGTGCTCTTACACGTGCGTTCATCCAATGCCTCACGACGACTCGGTACATCAGTTCACGAAAAAAGCCAAAGTTCTGCCTGTGACGGACATAAAAGGAGTCAGGTGAGTCAAAGTCCCCAAAATCCTGCACGATGCCGTTTCTTTGAATGTATGTGTCACGGCCTTCCCATTCGACCTGGGGATCGCTCAGGCAATCCGTCCCCACACCATACCCACACAGGCTTTCTGTTTTGGGAAATGTCTGCTGCAACACGCGTAAGAAAAGCTCATCCAGAATAAAGCCTTCCAGCTTTAGCCACGTACCCTCTGCTTCGACTTCAACCCATGAATGCACAATCTCCGTCGGCGCCATCGGATAGAAAAGCTCGGGAACCACACCCCTCTGCAACTCTTTGTGGATCGTAAAGCCATGCAAACGGCATCGGATACCGCTGCCGCGAAACAGTGCCATCAGAAGAGTGCCCTTGGTATTGCATTGCCCATAGCCATTGGCGAGTACCTCTGATGCCGGGATATCGTCTGCACGGTTGTAACCAAAGGCAATCTCGTTACGCACGAAATCATAAATAGCGCCAATTCGATCCAAGACAGGCAGATCGGGCCAGCGCCGTTCCGTTATGAGTCCCAAAATTGCGGGTGTTTCAAAATCAAGCAGAGGTGTGGCGGTTAGCAACGGGTCTCGGTTCAGCATTTGGTCTCTCGTCGAATCAACTCAGAAAGACTTGTAATTGCTACAGTGACTATAGCTTCAAGGGGCTAATTCCAGTTCGCAACGACGCTGCCCAGGGTTACGCGCCGATTTCTTCGTGATCAGTAAGACATTCGGAATGATCGCGCAGAACTTCGAGTACACGACAATCCGAGGTGTTGCCGCCACTGCATTCATGCACCATGCGCTCCAGCTCGGTCCGCAACGCTTCCAGCCGCGCCATTCTTTGCTCAATCTGTTTGAGTTGCCGGCGCGCGATACTGTCGGCTTCATGACAGGGGCGATCCGGATCGTCGGACAAATCAAGCAGTTCGCGTATCGCCTCAAGCGAAAACCCCAGTTGGCGGGCGTGACGGATAAAAGCCAGGCGATCCAATTCGGTATGGCCATAACGCCGCTGGCCACCTTCGGTGCGCCCCGGTTCCGGCATAAGTCCGATCTGCTCGTAGTAGCGGATCGTCTGAACCTTGGTTCCGGTCTTTTTTCCAAGCGTTCCGATCGTCAGCATCTGGGTCTCCTTGCAAAGTTACAGCTTATGTAGGTTCAGGTCAGCACCGCACAATAGCACCTTCCAGCCGGTGGACCTGTGACACCCAGCCGCAGGCTCGAAATCACCTTTGAACCTCTAGCAGGTAGAGGGTGTACACGCCGTTCTGAACCAAGAATCGCAGGCGGACGGCTAACTTTGAAACTGACTGTATTTCAGAAAATCTTATGGGTGCTGGCTGGTGTCGCAACGGCGGCATTTGCCTATCTGATGTTGTGGTCAGATAACAGATCCGTGCGGACCGAAGAAGGTTCTGTCCCGTTCGAGGCCAGGTTCGAACTGACAGATCACTCTGGTGTTGTCCGTACTCAGAACGACTTTGCGGGCAAGTGGATGTTGGTGTTTTTTGGGTTCACCAACTGCCCGGACGTTTGCCCTACAACACTGTCCGAGGTGGCAGCAGTGCAGGAAGGCCTGGGAACCCAATCAAACCAAGTGCAACCCATCTTCATTTCAATTGACCCCGAACGCGACACTCCGGCCGTCTTGGCCGAGTATGTACCACTTTTCGATGCGGGGATCATTGGACTTACAGGCACGTCAGAACAGATAGCGCAAACGTCCAAGACTTTTCCGATATTCTACGAACGGATCGAACAAGCCGCTGCACCGGACGGATACACGATGGGGCATACCTCTCATCTGTTTCTGTTCAATGAGGACGCTGGATTCGTTCAGTCCTGGTCATATGGCACGCCTCCCGAAGAAATTCTTGCGGATCTGAAACAGAGACTCTGAGCACCATGTCCTGGTTTTCCAAAGATACACTTCTCGGCCTGGCCTGGGCGATTGCCCTGGTTGCTTCTCTTTCTGTTCTGTTCATTGGAGAGATCCTGGGGCAGACGCCCTGTGTGCTGTGCTGGTTCCAGCGCGCGTTCATGTTCCCATTGGCGATCGTACTGGGGCTTGGCCTGTGGTGGCAGGACCAGAACGTGGGCCGTTACGGGATAGCACTGGCATTGGGGGGCGCTGCTGTCGCCTTGTGGCACATGGGCCTGTATGCCGGTCTGATCCCCGAAAAAATCCAACCATGCTCAGCTAGCGGTCCGTCCTGCACGGACGCAAATCAAACTGTTTTGGGCGTCCCGATTCCGCTGATGGCGCTCGTTTCATTCGCGCTAATCGGCGTTCTGTGCGCCCTTTCACTCAAGGAGAAACAAGTATGAACAGACGAGGCCTGATTTTGTCCGTTCTCGCATTTGGTGGCGCTGGTTTTGGAGCCGCCTCCTGGTACGTGAACCGCCCGGCTGCTTCAGGCAACACCGAGCCTGTCGCACCCGAAATCGCTGAAACACTTATCCGTTCTTACTCGCCTGTTCTCGGCCCTAAAGACGCACCGGTTACAATTGTCGAATTTTTCGATCCGGCTTGTGAAGCCTGCCGTGCCTTTCATCCGGTCGTGAAGGACATCATGGCACAGCATGGAGACGCCGTGCGCGTTGTGATCCGGTACACCCCTTTCCATGGCGAAGGCTCAGAGGAGGCGATCCGCGTGCTTGAAGCGGCACGCATGCAGGGGGTCTTTGAACCGGTCCTGGAAGCCGTGCTGCGAGAGCAGCCCAAATGGGCCGCGCATGGTGCGCCTGAGCCTGGTCTTATTATTCGAATTGCAGCAGCGGCGGGACTGGATGCCGATGCAGCGCAGGCACAAATGCTCGCGCCCCAGACAGTCGGTGTTCTTAATCAGGATCGCGCTGATGTCGAAGCAGTCGGTATACGGCAAACTCCGACATTCTTCGTCAATGGCAAATCTCTGGATCCGTTTGGTGAGGCTGAATTGAGACGTCTGGTCGCTGCAGAAGTTGCAGCACTGCAAAGCTGAGCAGTAGCGAGAGGTACTATGAGACTCACTACAAAAAATACACTTCTGGCAGGTGTGCTTGCCGCATTCGGCACCACTGCCATTCTATCGGCACCGGTACTGGCAGGGGGCGACGATGTTGTCGTTGAAGATGCCTGGTCGCGGGCCTCTATCGGCACCAACCGGCCGGGTGCCGCGTACATGACGATCCGCAACACCAGTGATGAGGTCGTCACACTGACCTCTATCCGCACCGATCTTGCGATGATGCCCGAGATCCACCAGACATCGACCAATGCAGAGGGCGTTAGTTCCATGGCACCAGCTGGCGAGCTGGAAATTGCGCCCGGTGGTTCCGTCGCGCTTGAGCCCGGCGGGCTGCATGCAATGCTTATGCGGCTGCAACGCCCGATGACTGAAGGCGAGAGTTTTGCGCTGACCCTGATCTTTGCCGATGGAGCAGAAAAGACCGTCAACATACCGATATTCGGTATTGCTGCACGAGGCCCAGAGAACTGATGCAGCGGCGACGTGTTCTCACATTTGGGGCTGCTGGAATTGGCGCAATCGGCCTGACACTCTTTGTCGGATGGTGGCAAGTGGATGGGCCGGGAGCGGCTCAATCAGATCGCCTTCGTCCCCTTGCGTTGTCGGGCATGAACTTTCGCATGGTTGATCACGAAGGGACCCCCGTCACCCCGCAATCGCTGGTCGGACGTGCAACAATGGTGTTCTTCGGCTTTACCTACTGCCCGGATGTTTGCCCGACGACTCTTTCGGATATTTCCCTCTGGCTGGATGATCTGGGCAATGACGCGGACGAATTGAACGTCGTGTTCATAACCGTAGACCCTGAAAGGGACACGGTCGATGCCATGACCGATTATGTCAGCTACTTTCATCCAGCTATTCGCGGTTGGGTCGGCGTTTCGGACCAAATCGCGCAAGCCGCAGACGACTTTCGCGCCACTTATGAAAAAGTTCCTATGGAAGATGGCGACTACACAATGAACCACACCGCAAGTGTTTTTCTGTTTAACCCCACAGGCGAATTTGTCAGCACCATCGACTATCATGAGCAGAGAGAGTTTGCTGTACCCAAGATCCGCCGCGCTTTGAAAAGTGGAGCGGATACAACATCATGAGCGCACGGTTTCTAGCAACCTCGGCGATCGCGATCAGCAGCGTCTCGATTGCTGCGATCATGTTCATTGCCTCGAACAGGTCTGAAATGACGGTGCCTGCGCCCACGGTCTTTCAGGTGCCCAAACTTCCTGCGGAACCGCAGATCACATCGGCTCCGTTGCTGAACGTACCATCAACAGAACTCGCTCCAAGCCCCGTTTCGTTTCGACCTGTTCAGCCGGAACCCATTCAGGCAGAGGAACCTTTGCCTCCTGTTGAACCACCTTCACGAACATGGACGCGCGAGCTTGCGGTGGGTGACACACTCGACAGTATGCTGTCTGACGCGGGGATTGACGCAACCGATCGCGCTGAAATCGCACTTGCACTTGGCGCTGAATACGACTTGCGGCGCTTGCGGCCGGGTCACTCGATAACAGTCGTTGCAACGGCAGCGGATCAACTGCGGAGTGTGGAGCTCGCCGTGGAAGATGGCGTGAGAATTGAAGTGACACTTAGCGAGACATTGTCCACGCGCGTGGTCTCGCCAGAACCCGACACTGTCATTCTGGCCCGCAAAACAGAGATCGAAACTTCGATCTCAAATGCTCTGAGCAGCGCAAAGATCCCGGTTCGTTTTGCGGTGGATCTCGCTCAGATGCTGAGCGGCACAGTGGATTTTCGACGCGATCTGACCGGTGGCGAAACGCTTCGGCTTCTCTGGCGCGAAAAGAGCATCGATGGCGAGAGGGTGGGCCAGTCCGAGCTCATTTTTGCGGCGCTGGAAGTTGATGATCGGCTTTACGAAATAGCATGGCCAGACGACGACAACGGTCGCGCCACGATCTATGTTGATGGTGAACTTCTTCGCGTCTTTGCCCAACCCGTCGAAGGCGCGCGCCTGAGTTCAGTCTTTGGTCGGCGGAAACATCCGGTCTACGGCAATGTGCGGATGCACACCGGTGTCGATTTTGCTGCCGCACGTGGTACTCCGGTACATGCGACGGCCCCGGGTCGCGTGTCTTATGTAGGTTGGCGCGGGGGGTATGGGCGTGTGGTGGAAATCGCTCATGGATCGGACACGGTCACGCGATATACGCATCTTAGCGCAACCGCCGATGGTCTGGCCAAAGGTCAGCGCGTGGAGGCTGGCGAGATGGTTGGCCGTGTCGGGTCGAGCGGCACCGCGACCGGCCCCAATCTTCATTATGAAGTATTGGTTGACGGGCGCCCAACGGACCCGCTTTCTGACAACCGACTTGCTGCCGCTGCGAACAACGAGGTTGAAAGCGAAGCAGCGCGAAAACGCTTAAGAAATGCTCGAGCACAGCTTGAGAAACAGCTGGGCAATCCCGTCGCCAAAAAAAGCGAATCTAGTTCGTGAGAGTTTCCTAAACGGCTTCAAGTGCGCGGCTATCAGTTTGCGGGTATGCGCGCCTGAAGCGGACTGCACTGCAGAAGAACCAAATCAGAGGATGTAAGATGATTGCAATCGCGGGGGCCTTGGTTGGCGCGGTTTGGGGTGGGGTCCTGGCAAAGCGCCGGAATGGCAACAGCCTTGATATTCTTCAATACGCTACAGGATATGGCATCGCTTTTGGCCTGGTGGCGTTATTTCTTTCAATCGCAGTTGTGCGCCTGATGTAACGCGCCAGTAAGCAAGGCGAAAGCCGGACACCTGGAGTCCGGCTTTCGCTCTTATGTGGTCGCAGCGCCTATTCCCTGCGAGCCAAGGGTATTTGCCTTAGTCTGGGCGGTATGATCTTCCGGAGCTTTCAGAAGCCGTAAGGCATTGGCCACGACCAGCAAGGACACTCCGACATCAGCAGCGATTGCACCCCACATGGATGCCAAACCAAAACCCGTGAGAGTGACAAACAATGCTTTGGTCGCAAGTGAGAAGCCGATGTTCTGACGGATGATCGACATGGTTCGACGTGAATGGTCGATCAGCCAGGGTACTTTACCGATGTCGTCGGTCATCAGAGCAATGTCTGCGGTCTCAATCGCAGCATCGGACCCAACTGCACCCATCGCAACTGCATAATGTGCCCGAGCCATCGCAGGCGCGTCGTTGACGCCATCGCCGATCATCGCAACCATCTCGTGCTGTTCTGCCAGTTCCTCAATCGCAGCGACTTTGTCCTCCGGCAGAAGTTGGGCCCGGACTTCGTCGATACCGACTTCGGCTGCTACCGCTCTCGCGGTTTGTTCGTTGTCACCAGTCAGCATGATGATTGACTTCACGCCCTGCGCGTGAAGCCGGGCAACGATGCTTCGGGCTTCGGGGCGAATGCGGTCCCGCAGCTCAAGCAAACCGGTGACTCCGTTCTCATCCCCGACAACCACAAGTGTGCTTCCCGCGCTCTCGATTTGGTTGCGCAATTCGGCAGGGATGGACGCGCCAAAGCCTTTCTCTACAGCGAAGCGGTCAGAGCCAAGCCAGATATCTCCGCGCTCGGTGCGGCCTTCAAGACCCCGACCGGGAACGGTTCGGATGTCTTCAGCCGCAGATATCGAAATGTCGGTCTGTTCTGCCTTGGTCAAAATGGCGCGGGCCAGCGGGTGTGAAGACCGAACCTCGAGGCTGGCACCGCTCGCCAACAGCTCCTGCTCGGATGCGTCGCCCAGCGGATACACATTGGCAACTTCAGGCTCTCCCATGGTGATCGTGCCGGTCTTGTCCATGGCCAGTGCGGTGGTACGCCCGGGGGCCTCGATATATGCGCCGCCCTTAATCAGAACCCCAGCCCGGGCCGAAGCGGTCAAAGCCGCAACGATGGAAACCGGTGTGGAAATGACGAGCGCACAGGGGCAGGCGATAACCAGAAGAACAAGTGCATTGTAAAACCAGAAGCCCCACGATGCGCCAAATGCAAGCGGTGGGATCAGGGCGATGGCCACTGCAACGACCATAACGATGGGCGTATAGATCCGCGCAAATTTTGTAACCCACTGCTCAACCGGCGCACGGCGAGCATGAGCATCACCGACCATCCGGATGATCTTGGCAAGCACGGTATCGGACGCTGTTTTCGTCGCACGAATTTTGAGGGTGCCTTCACCATTGATTGTGCCGGCATAGACCTCATCACCCAGCTCTTTGGGAACCAGCGCGCTTTCACCTGTGATTGGAGCCTGGTCAACGGCACCGGCCCCTTCGATGACTTCGCCGTCAAGTGGAATGCGATCCCCACCCCGAACGATGAAGCTGTCACCGACAAAGACATCCGCCGCCGGGACCGTTGCCTCGGAACCGTCAGCACGAACCAGCCGAACCGTCGGGGGGGCCAGATCAAGCAGCGCGGATACTGCGTTGCGAGCCCGTCCGACACTCCAGCTTTCCAGATAAAGAGAAAGCGAAAAGAAAAATGCTACAGTTGCCGCTTCAAAAAACTCGCCCAGAGCGATGGCACCAGCGACGGCAACAACCATCAGAAGGTTCATATCCGGCGAAAGTCGACGCGCCGAATACCAGGCCTTAGGGGCCACCAGCCAGACGCCAAACAAGATCGCGACTGCGAACAAAGCTGCCTCGGCTAATGGCATCGGAACCTCACCATGTCCCGAGAACAGCCCAAGCGCACCGCCCATGCCGGTTTCGAAAATGTGCCAGCCAAAACCCGCTGCCCAAAACCCTCCGCTGAGCGCGGTGAACCGCCGCTGACGTGCAATATGCGCCGCCTGATCCTGCGCGGCATTTCCGTCATCCCAAGAATTGGCGGTCATACCGGTGCTGGCAACCAGCAGCATGACATCTTCGTCAGAAAGCTTGGCAGCACTTTCAAGAAGCGTCATTCGACCGTTGATGACATCAAAAGCGAGATGCTCTTCACCACCAACTTTCGGGCCGATAACCCGGTTCAGGATCGCAACCTCTTCGGCGCAATCGAGGCCAGAGACCTGAAAGCTTCTGCCACCTTCGGGAATCGGACCGGCGGGCGCGATGTCACCACACCCGCTACTGCCGCACGCGTTGTGACCTTGTCTATTTTCGTGGTCATGGTCGTGGTTGTGGGTATCGGATGACATAGTTAGACCTCAAGAATCTCTGCGGTCCTTTGCAAATAGTTCCTACAGCAACTAGAGCTTCAATACCTTTTTCAATTTTTTTCAATCCGGTTCGTTGCCCGCGATATTGATGCTTCATTCCTTCTTGCGGGCCGGTCGCGTGGATGCAATTTAGTCGCAGAAGACGTAATAAATTTTGGAACAAGTCAATGCAGAAACGGATCGCAATTACCATCACGTTAGTCTCGATTACTGCCGGTTGCTCAGCCCAGTTCACAGGGGGCAAAAGCAAAGCATTCGAACCAGGTAACCTGCCGGATTCAGTTGTTGCGCTGGCAGAACCGGGGCAAGATCTGGCCACAGCGCGCCTTATGCCAGAAGATAACTGCTTTTGGTATGAGCACAGCGGACCTGTCGAGACGACGCTGGTTCCACTGCGCGCAACGAATGGCGCCCCGATCTGCGCTGCGCGTGACGCCTGATAAAAAAGAGGGCAGCGACATCCACCTGCGCTGCCCAAAATTTATGAGCGGGCTGTGACGCTATCTTCGGCCGAGTATAAGTATGCGGTCGAGCCGATTTTTACATGTGGGTAGAGATCATTGATATGGGCCATGATCATTCTAACACATCCAGAACTTGCGCGACCACCGATGCTTCTGGGCTGAGGTGTACCGTGGATTCTGAGATAAGTATCTCGATCCCCAACGTATAGATAAAGGGCTCGAGAGCCGAGAGCATTACTTGGCCCGGGTTCCATGCCATCCCGGAATTCCGCGTATTCGGGGTTGAGCTCGATCATTGAAGCCGTTGGCGTCCAATGTGGCCATTCGACCTTGCGCCGGATAGCATAGGTACCGGGCTCGTAAAGGTTCCCACGCGCGATCGCTACGCCATAGCGCATTGCTGTGCCGCCTTCCTCGATATGGTAAAGATAGCGCGCGACGGCATCGACATGGATGTCACCGGGAACCAAACCATCATTTGCTACGACACGTCGTGGTAAAAAACGGTCATGAACGCCCCATGGATTTGAGGTCGCTGGATCGTAGTCAAATGGCGTGACCTGGCTGTCCCAATAGGTCTTTTGCGACGAGGTTGGCCATGTTTTGGCGATCAATGGACTGGCCGCAGACGCCGAGAATAGCGCTGTGGTTGATTGAATGAAATGGCGCCGTGTCAGCATAAGTCTCGTCCTGGTTCACAAGTGTAATGTGGTTGCATCGCATTTTTGCGATCAAATTCGAGTCTTAAAGCCTCTAGCAGCTAGAGCTTCAAGAGGTTTCAGGTAACGCTTGGTTTACCTAATGGACCATGTCGCCGGTTGCGTGAATCCTGCATCGGTCGAGTCTACTTCGGACTAGGTCGCAAAGACATTTGACAGAAACGAAGCCGCCATTGTAGCGGTGAATTGTTTTCGGTTCCTGATGGCGGAAGCCAAAAGGATTAAAAGGGAATACGGTTCGGTGTTTTCAATGGCGCCAATTCCGTAACTGCCCCCGCAACTGTGAGCGGAGAGCGATGCCAAGACACCACTGGTTCGTAATGGAACCGGGAAGGTTGGCGGAGCGAGCACCCGCGAGTCAGGAGACCTGCCGTAAAGCGCCGGGCTATGCCCAGACTGAACCTGTCGGCCTTACGGTCGATTCAACCTGACAAGCCGCCGGGTGAGGCGGTAGGGAGAAAGAACATGCATATCGAACCGGGCATCGTGAATGGTGCCAAAATCGCGCTTTCCTATGTTACCGCCGCAGGTGCGGCTACTTACGCAGCGAAAGAAACGTTTTCCACATTGCGTGCGAATGGACCTGCATCTTTTGCTATGCGCTCGGTGCTCGCCACCGTTGGGGTTTTCCTTTTCTTCGAAGTCCTGCCGCATTTCCCGGTTGGTGTCTCTGAAGTCCACTTCATCCTGGGGTCGACGCTGTTTCTGCTTCTCGGTGCTGCACCCGCGGCTTTTGGATTGGCAGCTGGTCTCCTGATTCAGGGTGTTTTTTTTGCCCCGTTCGATCTTCCGCAGTACTTCATCAACCTGACCACTCTGCTGGTGCCGCTATTTGCGCTACAAGCACTGGCCAGCCGCATCATCGCTCCCGGCACAGCATATGTTGACCTCAAATATGGCCAAGCTCTTGCGCTGAGTGCGACGTATCAGGGAGGAGTAGTCGCATGGGTTGGGTTCTGGGCCTTCTACGGCCAGGGTTTCGGCGCAGAAACCATGGCTTCGGTTCTATCCTTTGGCGGTGCTTATATGCTGGTAATCGTCATTGAGCCGATTGCTGATCTGGCAGTGCTTGCGGCAGCCAAGGCGATGCGCGGTTTGAACAGTACAGGTCTGGTGACTCCGCGTTTGTACAACGCTGCGAAAGCTTGACCAAAGTTTGAAGCGGTGTCCTAAAATTGGGTTGCCGCGAAAAAACCGGTAGTCGCAGCTCCAAAGATTATTGTGGCGCGTCTCGAGGGCGCGCCACATTGTTTTTAGCCACTAAAAACCTGTACCCAACGATCAGGGTGAATCGGGTCCTGTATTCGTAGGAAAAGATACCTCGTTTCCTTCCACGTTTTGATCCTGTTGGTAACATTGTCCAGAACCAAATCGCCTTCACTCGAGCGATAGACTAGAACAGCATGGCCATTGCGATTGGTGTCCAAGACAGTCGCAATTAGTAGCTTCGTAGGATCCAAACCATTCTGCACAAGTTCAAACTTCTTTTGCAAAGCGAAGTCTTCGCAATCTCCTGACCCTTGCGTCGGCAGTGTCCAGTATTCTTTTGTCCCATATTGGCTTTGATCCGAAACTGCTCGGATTCTCCGATTGACGCGCGTGTTGATCGTTTTAACGATCTGATTTTCTTTTGCCACGGACAGACCAGAGCTACGAGCGCTCGCGCACGCCCACGAGTAGTCTTTGCACAGTGATTTGGCACCGGATGGCGCTCCAATCTTTTTGTCAAGACCGATCGAGGGAAGCTCAGAGGCTTGCAATGTAGCGGCAGACACAAAAAAGCTGCATATAAAACAGACCATTGGGAGATAACCCAGCAGGTTTTTCGATAACACTCCCTGAACTAAAGTGGGATTTGTCATATCTGCCTTCTCCATGCTCGTTCCTCTAAAGTATCCAAACTTCCCCGGCCAATGTGTTTTATTCCAAGCCTTCATGTGCTTGGGGAATTGCAACAGCTTCTTAGCCTCTAGGGGTAAAGCGGCAAAAATTTGCAGATTCTTTGGTATTTCTTCCTTAGTTGACAGCATCAGAGCATCCACGCCATCACCAGCCCGGCATAGCTAACAGAGCGAATTAGAGGGTAAGCTGATCGCAATTCTCTCATTCAACAATAATACAACAGAGATCGGCCGTCATCGCTGAGGGTTACGGAATACCGGGACAATGAAGCCGCTCCTCCGCAAGCTGAGATAGCCAGTTTCGGTTTTCCAGGCGCTGCAATTAGTGGCCGCTAATGACATCTTTGACGAAAGGCTCGTTGAGCAACGCCGTTAGCAGGGGGCATGAGGCCGCACCCTCGGTGCAGGTCTGCACAAGTTCTGCCAGTGCTTGCTCCAACCGTTGGAGGGCGGCGATTTTTGACCTGACGTTGTCGAGATGTCTTGTTGCAACGTATTCGACGTCACGACAAGCTTGCTCGGGCGCTTTGGACAATTCGCGAAGTGCGCATGCATCCTGAATGGTAAAGCCAAGATCGCGGCAGCGTTTGATGAATCTGAGCTCGGAGATTTCCCGTTCCGTGTATGCGCGGCGTCCCGAGGCGGTTCGACCGGCTTTCTCGACTATGCCTTCCCGTTCGTAATAGCGGATCGTCTCGACCGACAGACCGATCAATCTCGCCGCTTCGCCAATCGCAATCATGTGATGACCTTTCCCTTGAACCTGTAGCTACTACAGGATGCATGTTGTCGGTCATGATGTCGAATTTCACAAACCGCGCGAAGCAAGAATCGAGGAAGTCGAACCGGCTTCCGTTCGAGTTCGTCAAAGCCGGAGAAAGCTGACCATGAGCAAGTTTGTTGGCGCGAGTTTTATTGGATCGTTTACCGCACTTGGCGTTGCGACCTGCTGCATCTTGCCGATGGCCTTGATTTTACTTGGCTTGGGAGGGAGCTGGCTGGCCGTATTCGGCAAGATCGCCGCCGCGAGTTATTACGTGCTCGGCGGTTCGACGGCCCTGCTGTTTCTCTCTGGCATCGTCGCGTATCGCCGTGGTTCGCTCGACCGCCTCAAATGGTGGCTGACAGGCAGTTTTGCGTTGACGGCCATCGCTTGGGTTATCGTGCTCAACGAAATCCGAATAAATGATTTCCTGATAACCTTGATGTGACGCCATGAGTGAAAAGCGCCCGAACCTTGTCAGCACGATCATCTGCCCGGAATGTGGACATTCAAGGCCTGAAACGATGCCAACAGACGCGTGCCAGTGGTTCTACGAATGCACATCTTGCGGAAAAGTCCTGAAGCCACTTCCCGGCGATTGCTGCGTCTACTGTTCCTACGGATCGGCTCCATGCCCGCCAATTCAGGCGGGCTACAAATGCTGCGGTTGATACGGCGGCCGGGATGTCGGTTTTGTCCGCAAAGCCGGTCATCAGGCTTTGCGGACGCGGGTATTTTTTCACCGTAAGCTGGAACTTGCCCGGTAGGACAAGGCAGGCGTGAAGTCACGGATCAACTGGTTTGCCGTGAAGAATGTCACGTAAACCGGGCAGAAGAAGCGAGCGCCGCGTTTTTCAGGATCTTGCCAGCGCCATCGGAACTTCATGCGGCCGGGTATCTGGCGAACACCTCTGTGGTTCCATCCTTGCGGATCAGGAAGACGTCAAAAGCTTCGCGTTCGCTTTCCGGCCCCATGCCTGGCGAGCCGAAAGGCATTCCCGGAACCGACAGTCCGACGGCATCCGGGTGTTCGCCCAGCAGGCGCCGAATGTCAGCGGGCGGGACGTGTCCTTCGATCATGTAGCCCTCCACGCGGCCCGTGTGGCATGACATCATGCCCTCCGGAATCCCATTGGCAGTTTTGTAAGCGTTCAAGGCCTCCCAAGCACTGTTTTCCACGCCTACTTCAAAACCTTCCGCCCGCATGATTTTGATCCACGATCCGCAGCACCCGCAATTCGGATCCTTCAGGACATGGATTGAGGGACCGATTTTCGCTAAGGCGGGAAGCGCCGCGCTGCACGCAATTGCCGCGGCTCCTTGCATCAAGCGGCGGCGGCTCAGGTTATTCATTGTCATGTTCCCTCTTGGGTAAACTTGTTTTAAACCGATATAAAATCGCACCGGTAGGATTAAAGCTGGACCGCATTACAGGGCCGACTTGTCCGTCACCCTCCGATACTCATCAGATATGGCTTTCTGGGCGAC
Organism: Ruegeria sp. F12; assembly: GCF_056533885.1. Taxonomy (NCBI): domain Bacteria; kingdom Pseudomonadati; phylum Pseudomonadota; class Alphaproteobacteria; order Rhodobacterales; family Roseobacteraceae; genus Ruegeria; species Ruegeria sp. F12. The sequence continues at coordinate 121,290 of NZ_JBQFOV010000014.1, forward strand.
GCAGGGATTTCTCACAATGATCTGACGCAAACTCTGCTCGGAAACGGAACCCTCGCTCTCCTTTTTTCGCTGCACCTGCCGCTCTGGGTCCTGCTTGGCAATAACCCGGTTCGCAAGCAACTCCGCTACCCTCCGTTCAAGGCCGGAATTGCGCCTATTTCTCACTGCTGCGTTCTATGGCACCCACGATCGAACAGTTCTGAATTCCACCACGCCCCGGACACGCCGCGATCAGCTCGTCCAGATTGTTCCTCAACCGTGCAAGCCCGTCGATCCGTTCCTGAATTTCGTCCCGCTTTTTGCGCGCTCTGGCCTGCATCGCGACGCACTCGGTATTTGGTGCCGTGCGCAACTCCAGAATTTCCGCGATTTCTGCCAGCGAAAATCCGAGCTTCTTAGCGCCGGATATGAATTTCAGCCGCCAAAGCGTGTCACCACCATAGTCCCGCGCGCCGCCGTCAATTGGGCGCGGCGGCTGAGTGACAAGGCCCTTCCTTTCATAAAATCGGATCGTCTCGACGCCTATCCCGGTCTCGCGCGCGGCCTGGCCGATCTTGAGTGGTTGCATCGCGGTCTCCCTCCGTCACCGTCATCTTGACACCGTATCATGATACGGAGGTTAAAACATTGGGGTCTTGGTGGTTGCGAGGATGTCAAATGCGGACCTTCCTGAAACGGTGGCTGCTGCCGATATTCGGCTCCGCCCTGGCGCTCTATCTGGTGTTTGCGCTCTACGGCAGCCTCGATTTTGCGCTGTTTCTGCAGGGCCTGCGCGGAGCCAACATGTTCTGGATCGCGATTCTTGCCGCCACCATCCTGCTGGAGCAGCTGATGAGCGGCTGGAAGTGGAGGCAGATCCTGTTCGACGTGAAACCGGTCGGCACCCTGCGGCTGACGGGGGCGCTACTGGCAGGTTATGGCGCAAATGTCCTTGTCCCGCTCGGCATCAGCCCGCTGGTCCGGGCCTGGCTGGTTGCCCGGCTCGACCGCCTGAAGATGGCGACCGTGCTTGCAACCGCGATCATCGCCCGGTTCCTCGACGGCGTCGTTTTCGCCCTTTTTGCCGGAGCGGTGGCCGCCGCCGGCCAGATTCCACAGATCGAGGGTGACCTGCGGCTGGGATTGAGCGTTGCGGGCCTGTTGAACCTGATGCTTTTCGGCAGCCTGCTTTGGGTTCTGTTCCGGTTCCGCGCGTCACTTCTCAGCGAGGACCCTCTGGTCTGCCGACTCTTCGACTGGGCTGCCGCCCGCATCGGGGCCGATGGCGCGTATCTGCGCACCGCGCTCGGTGAAGGGATCGTCTGGCCACAGGCACGGGCCCGCCGCATCGCCGCCATTGCCGCAGCCATTGCGGGTAAGCTGGTGGCGACAACCCATTTCCTGTGGGCCGGGCTGGCGGTTGGCGTGGTGCTGAGCGCGTGGGATTACCTGTTCTTGATGGTGTTTGCCGGGTTCGCCATGGTTCTGGGTCGTTTCGTGCGCATCCCGGCGAGCTTTGTCTTTGGGGCGGGGTTCGCGCTCAAGGTGCTTGGCGTTCCGGACGAAACCGCCCTTCTGATGATCCTGTTCAACTATGTGCTGACGATCCTTCTGGTGGTCGGGATCGGCCTGACGGTGTTGTGGCAGAGCGGCATCGACATCCGCCGCGCCCGGGCGGAGGCAGAGGCGGCGAATGGCAAGGCGTAATCCCGAAGACACGAGATTTTGGCGCATCGCCGGTGCTGGTGCGGTGTTTCAGGGCGGGTCGGCGGCGGTGGACAGCGCGACGGTGGTGGCCAGTCTGGTGCATATGCTGACCGGTAGCGCGCTGGCCGTGGGCTATGCCAGCACGGTCCTGCGTCTTGGCTGGCTGCTGCCCCAGTTCGCGGTGGGCTACCTCGCCGAGCGCACCGATCGGCGCATGCCGTTCTACGCCCTTGGTGCCTATGGGCGGGCGATCACGGTCGCGATGATCGGTATGCTTCTGTGGTGGGGGGCCGACTGGCCGCAGGTCGATTGGCCTCCGGTTCCGCTGGCGCTCGGGATGCTGGGGCTGTGGACAATCTACGCCTTTGTCAGCGGCGTGGTCGCGGTGCCCTACAACGACATCGTCGGCCGGGCGATCCCGTCCGAGCGCCGCAGCCGTATGTTGGCCTGGCGCTTTTTCGGCGGCGGTGTTCTGGCGGTTCTGGTGGCGGGCGTTCTGCGACTTGCGCTCGACGTGATGCTGCCGCTCAGGGCCTATGCGCTGATCTTCTGGCTCGGCGCGGTGCTGATGATCGTCTCTGCGACGCTTTTTGTCGCCGCGGGTGAGCCCGCTACCGCTGCAAGGGCGCCACGGGACCGCCCGGCCAATCTGTCTGGATTTCTGCGCGAAGGGGTCTCGACACTACAACAGGATCGCCGGTTCCGGCTGTTCCTGATCTTCCAATGGCTTGGCGCAGCGACGCTGATGGCGTTGCCGTTCTATGTCGTTGCCGCCAGCCGCAGCGGCCTCGGGGCGGCGGATGTCGGAACGCTGTTGGCGGCGCAGACCGTCGGCGCGCTGGCCTCGAATCCGGTCTGGGGCCGTATCGGCGACCGGATGGGCAAATTGCGCCTGCTGGGGATAGTGGCACTGGTGCGTCTCGGACCTCCGGTGCTGGTGTTGCTGCTTGTGGTCTCGAGTTCGGGGCTGACCGGTTTCGCGGCGCTGTTCTTCCTGATCGGCGTGATGATGAACGGGGTGACCATCGGCTATCTCGGCTACCTGCTGGAGATCTCGCCCGACGACCGCCGTCCGGCCTATTCCGCGTGGTTTAACAGCTTTGCGGCCCCGGCGGCGCTGGCGCCACTTGTGGGCGGCGTGGTGGTCAGCATAATCGCCATCGAAGCCGTGTTCATCGCTGCGATCCTGGCCGCGCTGGGTCAGGTCGTGATCGCGGCGCGGCTGTCCCAAGTTTGATATAGCACTTTGTTTCACCACGGTCGCACAATTCGC